>JAISGK010000049.1 GCA_031263155.1 Clostridiales bacterium | reverse complement strand
GCTTGCGTTGTTGTTGGCGTTCAGTTTGTTGTACAACGAATGGAGGGCTGTTTTTACGGTATTGATTGACAGATACCGACTGGCCGCGATCTCTTCACGGGAAAGCCCGAGGTACAAATCATGCAAAATCTGATGCTCTCGCTCGGAGAGTTCAACTGGCTCCTCCATATTTTTTTCTTTTCGGAACGCCTCCAAGATACACTGGATTTTTTTCCTGTACGCGGACGCTTTCAAAACAACTGTTTTGAGCCACTCTCGCGAAATATTGCCATCGGCCTGCTTCAGTACCAGATCCGCCAGCAGTTGCAGGTCTTTTCCCAGTTCGACGAAAGGCGTTTCAAACTCACCGTCAAATGACAACTGATATGCCCGCTCAAATTCCGTTATGGCGCCCGCGCCGTCGCCGGTCTTGAGGCGCGCGACAGCCGTCAGCAAAGAAAAAGTCAGTTCTCCAAACAAGAATCGCTCGTGCGCTTCCCTTGAAGAAGAGTTGCAGAGTATTGCAAGCGCCTGCTTATATTTCTTCAAAGCCATACAACATTTTACGCAGATAAATAATTCAATGTTGGGGATATGGATATCCGAAGCGACCTCTTTTTCGTCTAGGATAAACCATGACGGTACCAACTCTGGGATTCCAATCTGCGCATAAAAATAACCGACAAACAGATCGTAGAACAACTGCCGGTTCCAAAAATCCGGATAATCCAGTTGACCGCGCAACTGCTTTAATATTTCTTTCGTCGAAGGAAAGTCGCCTTCTTGCATCGAAACGCGGAGCAGGTAGAGCAACGCCATTGATTCGATGCTGTACTGCTTTTTTTCATGCGCTTCGGGAATTGTCTGACAGGCGTATCGCCGCGCCAGATCGAGCTGGCCTTTAAAAAAGGCAAGTTCGCAAGCGGCTAAATCCTCATACTTACAGTACAGATCAAAGTGGGTTTTTGGAAAGATCGGGGCAATCTGCTGTGTGGACTCAAGAAACCGATCAAAATCCGCCCGGGCGGCGCCTTCCCCTACCAGGCAAGCGAACGAACGAATATCGGCGCAATTGAATGGCCCGGCGATTTTTTTCGGGGGAGGGGAAATTAGCTTGAAATACTCAGCGCCCTTTTTCAGGTATTGCGGCGCGTTATATTTGTGCGTTACGACGCAGAGATATGTATCAATATACGCCAGATTGTTGTAACTGGAGTAAAGAAGAATGGGCGCCAAGGGAATATCCTTGTGCGCCCATTCTTCTATGACTGCAAAGGCCCGGTCTTTCGCTTCATTATATTGCCCCTGCCCTGCCAGCAAAAGCGGTATGAAAATGTTTTTTAATATGGATAATTCAAAACTTTCGCTCTCCTGCGGATTGGGCTCCAGCTTCTCCAAAATGTTCACAAAATACTCAGACATATCCTTTGCCAGCCGGTAGGGATAAGAAAGAAATATCTCCAAGACGCGCTTAAACTGCCGCAGTTCGGCAAAATAGTATACCGCGCCCGCATGGAAATCATGTTCAAAACACCACTGCGCCGCTTTCTGATATGTATCCTGCTTTTCTTCCCACGTCAGGATATAGCGTCTGCTTTGCAGAAATTCCAAATACAGAGGCTGTATTCTGTAGTCGCCGGTGAAACTGTCGAACCACACAAACGCGGTCAGCTGGGGGATGTCGCGTAAGAACAGAAAGTCATCGAAAAACTCACGCAGCGACGTGAATGGAAGGTCGGATACCAGGGCAAATCGAACCAATATTTTTTGCGCCTCTTTTGGGAACTCTTCAAAGGCTTCTGTCTCAATCAGCTTAAAGACGCTCTGCTTCATGGCGTTCAGCGCGAAACTGAGATCGCTCGGGATTCTCTTCAGCACAAGAAACAACAGCTGAATCGCCAGCGCCCAGCCTTTTGTAACGACGGATATTTCGGGTAGGCTTTTGGGTGAAAAGGTTGCGCCGGCGCATGTTAAAAAGGCAGAGGTTTCATCGCCAGTAAAACGCAGTGCTTCCTCTGTGATCATGCAGGCCTTTTTCTTGACGAATAACGAAACCGCGTTGATTCGCGGCTCTTTTCTGGAAATGAGAATCATACATGACCCCGCGATGTGCAAATGGGCGCAACGCTCCATAAATTTCAGCACTTTTTCGGAACTGATCAAGTGACAGTCGTCGAATACAAGAAACGGTTTACGGGAGCGGTGTTCCAAAGCCTTTGTTATCGCGGCGAATTGCTTAAAACGCGCAAGCGTGTTCGGGAAGCCGAGTTCACGCAGTTTTTCGGCCAATTCCAGATTGTCCAACGAAACGTTATATGTAAATGCCTCCCAGTACCTGGAAGCAATGTTACTGCTTTCGGACAGCTGTATCCACCGAACCGCCGCCTCCGGCTGTCTCTCAATATAGTGGCGCACGGCTTGAGTTTTACCGTATCCCATACCTGCGATTACATAAACCAGCCCGTAGCGGGTCGCCTGATCCAGAATGTCGTCGATCCGCGGCCGCGGCATGAACCGCGCGGCGATAAGCAAATCATTCAGGCTTTTTTTATTTGTATAGTTAAGCATATGAGAAACTCACCTTCCTGTCGTTTTTTCACTTTTCTCCGTCGTTTTTTTTCACCATTTGCTGTCGTTTTTACCATTTGCTGTCGTTTTTTCACCCTTTTGGGTGTGGCGCCAAAGATACCAGTACCACTATTATATGGAAAGAAATTGTACCGACAATAGTTGTTCGTATTTTAAGCAAGCAACGGTTTCTTTTATTTTACATACTTCGCGCTTTTTTTGCAAGCGGTCTGACTCATTTATATCCCCGCAGTGTTTTTACAGGCGCGAATTTGAAACCGCCCCTTGTACCATAGCTTATCAGGATCATAAACGGACCACGCGGCATGATAGGTCTCGAAGAAAACGGAAAGGGGGATGTGTCATATGCCGTCGAGTCGCAAGGACTACCGACTGATGCATGCCGCGAAACCGAATAAGCGCAAGAGACGTTCTTTTATCTATATCTTTACAAGGAGTTTATTGACCTCCGTTGCGATAACAGTGATATTCAATATAATGTTTGGGATCGCAATCGTGTCAGGGACTTCCATGAAGCCGACTCTTTCCACAGGCGATGTGATTATATTTTGGAAGCTCTCAAGCTCCTATGAGAGAGGAGAGATTGTGTTGATAAAAACAGATGGCCGCGAGGATTATGTGAAACGCATATGCGCCTTGCCGGGAGAAAACGTGGCGATAGACGATGGAAGTGGCACGTTATTGACAGATGGCAAAACGCAGTATGAGCCATACGTCTATGAAAAAACGTATAGCAAGGTGGAAATTGCTTATCCGCTAGGCCTTTCTCCCGACGAATATTTCGTAATGGGCGATCATAGAAGCGATTCCCGTGATTCCCGCAATTACGGCGCTGTGACGGAGAAGCGGATCGATGGAAAAGCGATCGTCGTCATCAGGAAGGTATTTTGAGCTATGAAACATGGCATGCCAGGGTATAAAGCAAAAAAAAGAAATAGCCTTCGCAGCGTTCTCTCGCCGCTGCTTACAGTGTTACTATCGATTGCCGCTATTTGGTCAGTCATCAAAATTGCGCAGAGTAAAAGCGAAGCGGAAATCATATCATTCTTTGCCGTTCCCGTGACGGAACTGAGCGTTTTGACAGGTACGGAAAAGGATGATGTCCCGCTGCCCCAGACGCTGGAAGCGGTCCTGGAGAGCGGTGAAACGATCGGCGTCCCCGTCTCTTGGGAGGACGGCGGGTTATATAACAAAGATGTAACTGGTACATATATCTTTACGGCTGATATCGGCGCATATATCTATCCGGATGCGCGCCCCGTCGCCTCCGCTGCGGTTATCGAAACGCTTTGGCCTACCGTTGTGTCGCTTCATTCCTATGGCGCCTATGTGAATATGCCGCTTGGCGGCAACACGCTCGGCAGCGGCGATACGGCCAAACTAGTTGTCATGGAAGCCGACGGAGATCCGTCAAATGGATATTATCAAGCGTATACCGCAGATATAAACGGTCTGCGCGCGGCATTGTGGGGCATCTATAATCAGAACCAGCCATCAGCGGATTATATCATGTACTTTGGCGCGGACGTTTCAGTCAATTCAGCAAACAACACTATTTTTGGCAACACTCCCTCGGCGACCAGCACAACGGATGTCACCTTCGCATCCTTGCGCGGGCGGTTGAACACGCTGGCGCTTACAGGGACACAAGCGGATACGATAACGAATACTCCGGCGACTTCCGCACCTTCAGCGTCATCTGTCCACGGCATTATCGCGTCGAGTTCCAGCGCGAAGTATTTCGGTTGTGACCTGATATTTCGCAATATTCGCCATAATCTCAATACGGGAAGTAACGATGGCGTTTACATGAACGGGTATGACCTTATGTTGGGCGGCGGTTCCTGGCAGCTTGCATCGACTGTATGGTACTTTGGGGGAAGCAGCGCGGGAACGGTCACGCCCTCTGGCGGAACCGCCACGATAACAGTCTATTCTACCGGAACCGGAACCTCGAACTTCTCCGGCGGTATGCGTTCGGGTACGCTAAACGGCAACGCCGCAATCAATATCCATAATACCAGTGGGAATACAATCAACGTTCGCGGCGGCGGGCTAGGCTCATCCGGTTCACTGGCCAATATCACCGGTAATGTGACCAACACCATCACCGGCATGTCAACCGGAGGCGGGGGGTTGGAAATCTTCGCTGGCGGAGTGGAGTACGGGAGCGTTGACGGCAGGATCACCAACACCGTCAGCGGGATCGGGCGCTTTTCCAGTACGAGCGACAGCGTCAGCTGGGGAACGGGCTGCTCTTTCGTTGGCGGTTCCCGCTATGGCAGCATAGGAACCGACGCCACTCGGGGCGGGCCCGTTGACACATCCGACCTTTCAGGGCTCGCGGCAACAACCGACTTCGTAATCAAGAACATTATCGATACCAGTAGTTATACCAATGGGAGGAGCGCTTATTTCGGAACCAATTTTGCCTCTGGCATTGTAAAAGGCAATATCGTAAATATTGTGACGGCGGGGACGGATAACAAGGGGTCTTTCAGCGCTTTTTCGGGAGGTCCAGGAATCAGCGCGGCTATCGGCGGAAGTTGGCACAATTCTTTCACGGTGAATGCCACCACCTCAAAGGTCACAAATGTGGAAGCCGGCCTTTTGGCGGCAAAGAATGCCAGCGCCACAAAGTATCAGCTATATGGAAACATCACCAGCGTAATACGCGCCGGTTGTGTTAGCGCCGGCACCAGCTTCGCCGATAATGACCATTGGCTGCGCGGCGCCGGATGGGGATACATGGAAGGCAACGCCTATTCAGAGGTGGGGACTGAGGGTGTTGTCTATCGGGCCAGCGCAAGCAGCTACAGTTATTCCACGACCACCCTGGACCGGGGTCACGGCACGAATTTCGATTTGGTTGGAGGCGGAGGTGATTATTCTTCAGGGGATAACACCTTGTGCATCAAGGGAAACACCACGCTTATAACACGGAACGTCCTTGCCCGCTGGACTTACGGCGGGAGCTTCGGCGGAGTGCATGTGGGGGATTCCCTGCGAATTCATTACGGCGGCGTGGTTGATACCTGTGAGGGCACCGGGTACCACAATTACATACATGTGGGCGACGGTCGCGCGGAGGTGTATGGCGGTCAGGTAGATTGGTTTTTAAGCGGCGGCGGCTGGGACGACACCTATCAGGACGGCAATGTCAGCGTCGAGGTATTTGATGAGCCGGGCGTGATCATCAACGCCTCCATGGGCGGCACATATGGCTCCTCATCCAGCCACATGATCAGCGGAGACTCAACGATTGTGGTGCATGGCGGTAATTTTTCCGGGACCGCGCGCGCAAGAGAGCATCAAGGTTTCTCAGCGGGACCGTCGAATCAAGGGTATATTTTAGGCAATGCCAGCGTCACGATTGACTTGCGCGAAAACCAGCACGGCTTCTCCATTGAGTCTGGTGACAGCATCAGCGGCGGTCGGCGTCTGAACACAGGTGGAAATATTTATCTCGGCGCCGACTCAAACAACACGATCACGTTGAATATACTCGCAGACGATTCGCAGACGGATCTGCTGAACGGATTGAATATCTATGGCGACTGTGGTTCTGGCAGTAACATCGGCAATACAAGGGCCGGCCGAATCATCATCAACCTCAACGCCCCCGGCGCTTCTATCGGTAACTTGTACGCGACAAATTACTCGAATCTCTCGAGCGGGGTGCTGCGGAGAGATGTGCAAATCAACCTTGTCTCCGTGGGAGCTATCACAGGCCTTTGCGCCGGCGACGGTACGGAGAACATTACAAATGCCATCGCCGCCGCGAGCACGGCAGTCGGTAAAAACGCCGTCATTAACGTCGGCCCCCAGTCTGGCGACTTGAACGATATCCTGTGCGACCGGGAGACCGCGCAGACCGACGATGGCTTACCACATCGGATTAGAATCTCCACCAACGGTATCAAAAGCTTCACGTCGATGAATATCTCAAAGCGACTGTTGATCGCGCAAAGTGGAGATATCAAGAACGGCTCGGGCGCCACGCTTGCCAATCACAGCGCTTCATATAACAATTTCGGCAACGTGACCTTTCATGCCGGCGAAGGCATGGAAGGCGCGGGGCTGGGCATTGTCTCCGCCACCGGGGTCTTTATTGCCGGAACCGCTTATGTGGAGGGTAGTGGCCAGGTATACCTCCAGTCCACAGGCAAAGCGGATCAGGCTATTTTTACCGACATCATATTTAACGGCGTTGGCAACGACGTTGCGTTTACCTGGCTGAAGATAGGCAGTCAAGCCGCGGATACCAACCTGCAAACAAACTGGTTCGGCGCCAGCACCGGCTGGCGGGTTATTACCTTAACGACACGAGACAACGCGGGCAAAATAACGCCTGTCAACTTCAGAGGTTTAGAGGAATCCACAGGAAGAACCTTCATTGGGGACAGCGATACACGTTTCGCGTATTACGGTTACGCGGTCGCGATTGAGGGCTCGACTTATGAATGGGAGGTGACGGAAGGAGACGGAAAGGTTTCGCACAATATTGAGGTAGCCATAGTGCCGCCGTCTCCCGGCCATACCATCAACGCATACGGCACTGTCGCAAAGGACGCCCCATCTACAACGGGCATTATTGCGATACCCCGCGCGAATAATGTCTATCCCACGTTTTCCTTCATGCCGGAGCTGACCACTGAAGAGTGGGTGAAAACAGTAGCCATCTACGGTTCTGACCGGTATATCGCGCCGCCGGGGCACTGCTACACCGTCTCCAAGGGTTTGCCGAAGGTGACAGGGACTTGGACGGCAAACGGAACCGACAACGCGTACAGTTTTGACATAGACGCGAAGTTCAGCACACTGGCGGAGCTTGCCGCGCAGGATGTTATCATCACGGAGTCGGAAGCGGCCGCCATCGTCGACGCGGATGACGTCATCTACTATACGCAGGCCGATGGGAGGCCGTTCTTCCGTAACGACATCACAGCCCAGATGCTCGCCGATATCCAGGCGCCTTTGGGTCAGGGGCAGGCATGGCGGTCGCATGAGATTGCGTATTCAACCGGCTATCTGGCTCAGACAGGAAGCGAAGAGCATCTGAGCGTCCATGTGGTCGTTGTAAGGGACGCAGCGGAAATTTCAGCGGATCGGCAGTATGCCCTCTACGCCGAGAACGCGGTGATAAAATTGTCGGAGGCACAGGCGATAAGCAAGCAAACCGATTTGGATGACGGGTATACTCATGCGCTTGCAATTCTGTCGGACAGGACGACTGCGGTACCGGCCATTGATAGCGCCGCGATTCCCGCGCTCGTGGGTTTGACTGTGGCGGATATCCCGACGGACATGACGGTCAACTACTCCTACGCGCCGGATGAGCAATCCACATCTGTCCAGAAATCGGTGACCGTTCATGTTGCGCCCGACATCGTCGATCTCACCATTTCCAATATAGTAACGGGCGATTACGCTGATAAAACCAAGGAATTCACCTTTACGGTAACATTCTGGGACGGTAACAACGCGCTATTTCAATCCGGAACGACGATTTCAGTCGAGGGCGGCATCCTGCCAGGTTTTGGGGCAACGGCGCCTATGGGAGGTACGTGGACGATCGGCGGTAATGGAGAAGTGACATTCCTCTTGAAGCACGGCCAGGCGATCACCATCAAAGACGCGCCGTCATACGGCAAGGTACAGATCGTCGAATCCGCAAGGGAAAATTACGGCCAGACATCATTTATGGATGATGATGACGCCTACGGGATTATTGAGAATGCTTACGACACCGGCGATCGTTCCATGAGCGGCGTAGACAGAACGTTTGCTTTTACAAACGCCAGAAACTCGATCGTACCGACCGGCGTATTCTTAAGCCGACCGCAAAGCTGGATTTTTCCGGCATTGTCGCTGTTGCTGATATTGGGGCTGGGACTGGGCATAAAGAAGTTCCATCCCAGTCGCAGAAGGAGCCGGTAAAATGCCAGCGCCGTTAAAACACGCAAGAAGCTCGTCCCGGCGGAGGCGTGCGCCGGGACCCCAAGCCTCCAGGCCTCCTTTATCGACGCCCCGCGCTCCGCCACCGCCGCCATTGGCGCCATCGCTGATGAAAGAGATCCTGTTTCTGCTGGCCAAGATTATGCTAATCGGCATTATGTTCTTGCTGATATTCACCTTTATGTTTGGCGTATTTCGCAATACTGACGCTGCCATGATACCGGCGGTAAAGGACGGGGACATGGTCATATTCTATCGGCTTGATAAAGACTACGTAGCGCAGGATACCCTCGTATTGGAATTTGAAGGGCAAAAACAGGCGCGCAGGGTGGTTGCCACAGCGGGAGACGTGGTGGATATCACAGACGAGAGCCTGCTAATCAACGGAGCGCTACAGCAGGAACCTGGCGTCAGTTCGCCAACACAGCGCTATGTGAGCGGTGTGGAATTTCCGCTGACCGTGATGGAAGGACAAGTATTTGTTCTGTGTGACAGCCGAGCAAACGCGGCCGCAGCCGACAGCCGCGTATACGGCGCTGTGGACATAAAGGACACGTTGGGGAAAGTGATAACGATCCTTCGATGGAGAAATATTTAACGCAAGTGGAAAAATGTCTATGCTTCCGGGCCAACGAACCTTCAAAAAGCAGCCGGACTGCAGAGACACTCATGGGTTGATGTATAAAACAAACCAAAATATTTGAGGGGTGTTAAACAGTGAAAAGGCAAAGACAAGGCAAGAAGATTCTGAGTTCGATCTTAACTTCTGTGCTTGCAGTAGCGTTGAGCATCAGCTTTTCCGTACCCGTGTTCGCGGCGGGCGCGATTACAGGAAGCGAAGCAAGCCCCGCTATGGCGGCAATCAGGAAGGTTCTGCAAATGCCCTCGGGTTCAACGACTCCCGGCGCGACGTTTACTTTTGAGTTCGCCAAAAAAAGTGTTGACGGATTTACATCTGACGAATATAAGGGCACCATGCCGGCGATCACTGACAAGCAAGTCTCTTACGCATCGACCGACACAGGCACGACTACCGGAGACGTCAAAAGCGTGCCCAAGGAAGTCAACGTGATTATTAGCGGAGAAGCTTCCGCTTTCCCTCACGCGGGCGTGTATGAGTACAGGATTACAGAGAAACAAACCGGAGCCTACACCATCAACGATGCCGCGAAGGAGGCCCTGACATACTCTCCGGGTGCTTATGACATCAGATTCTATGTTAAAGACAACGCGGCGGGAACCGCTACATACGTGTATGCGATCGGCGTTACGGTCGTCACGGTGGACAACTCCGGGCAAACGGCGGACGCCAAGGTGGATCCAACCCCCAATACAGGCGGCGGTTTGGTTTTTACCAACACTTATACCAAGTTTGGCGGCGGCGGTAATCCCGAAATTCCTGAGAACCAGATTCTTGGTATTGGAGAGAAAGTAGGCGGCGACTATGCCGACAGAAGCAAATACTTCACCTACGCCCTTACGGTAAACAAAGCCTCCTTGGTCCCAGGAACGCCCGTTTACAAGGCGTACGTCGTGGATACGACCAACAATGTTGTGACAACCGCAGCGAACGGCAGCATCTCTAACGATACTTTTGGGAATTACATTGCCGTCACATCGGGCACGTCGACTACTATCAAACTCAAGCACGACCAGCGAATTGTCTTTACCGACCTGCCGATCGGTTCCAACTATGTGGCGGTAGAGACAGGGGAAACCCATTATACGCCGAGGGTCACAATGGTGGTTGACGGAGCGACAAGTTTTAATCGTACCGCGACCGAGGCCACTGATCTTTCTACCGGCCCCAGTACCGCTAACGCGGGAACTGTTCTGGTTGGCGAAAAAGCCAATGCCGCTTCGTTCCTTAATACTTATCAGACCATCGCCCCCACAGGCCTCCTGATTGGCAATCTGCCTTTTATCATGATTTTGCTGGTCGCGCTGGGAGCGTTCATCCTTTTCATTATCGTGAAGTCCCGGAAAAGGCGCGAAGAATATCCCGCCAGAGCCAGGCTTGGGGCAGCCGAATAGCCAGCGCCCAATGAGTAAAATACCAGGAGGGAGTCTCATATGGGCGTGACAACAAACACAGCGGGAAGAGCGGCAGTAAAAATTGTGGACAGTATCGTGGATTTCGCGGTATTGACTGTCATTCTTCTATCGGTCGCTGTCGCGGCGTATACCATATGGGACTCTAACCAGATATATCAGGCGGCGGACGCCGCTCGTTTTACGGTATATAAGCCAAACCCGGAAGATGACAGCATATCGTTTTCGGACCTCCAGGCCATCAACCTGGAGGTATTCGCCTGGCTGACCGTTTACGGCACGAATATCGACTACCCGGTAACCCAGGGCGACGACAACGAGAAGTATGTGACTACTGACGCGTTCGGAAAATATTCTCTCTCAGGCGCGATCTTTTTAGACTATATGAACAGAATGGATTTTCAGGATTTCAACAGTATTCTGTACGGCCACCACATGGAAAAACAGGCGATGTTCGGCGAGATTGGGTCATTCGGCGCTAAGGATTTCTTTGAGCGCCACGCGTATGGCAACCTGTATCACAGCGGCAAGGATCACGGATTGGAAATTTTCGCTTTCGTAAAAGTGGACGCCTATGACAACGGTGTCTTCATGCCGTGTATCGAGGGTGTCGAGGATCAGCGGGCCTATCTTGATAACCTGCTGGAGCAAGCCCTTCGCACCCGCGATATTGGCGTAACGACGGAAGACCGTATCATCTTGCTAAGCACCTGCTCGTCGGAGTCTACCAACGGACGAGATATCCTTTTAGCGAGAATCACGGATGAGCTTTACAGCGATCCGTTTAAAGTAGAAGAAAACGACGATACCATTCAGCGGGTTTCGATCAGTCAGCAACCCGGCGTGTGGGAGCGCATCCCCATGTGGTTGTGGATTGCGCTGTCCATATTCCTGCTCCTGCTGATTGTCATTGTTTTAATAAATAAAAAAGACCGTTCCAAGGAGCGATGGCGATGAACTTTTACCGCAAAGCGATTGATATACGGCTAACCGCGTTTTTCTTGTTTGTCGCCTGCCTATTGGCGGCGCCGTTCCCAATTGCCGCTTATGCGTCGGCCGATTCGGTAACGGCTACGTTCCATATTGAGCAGATTTTTACAAAAAACAGTTCCGCTTTGGGTGTTAACAGCGTGTTCTCTTATACGCTCACCTCGCTGGACGCGGGTAACCCTATGCCCACAGGGAGCAAAGGCGGTATGTATTCCTTTACAATTGACGGAACCCGTAGCGTCAATATTGGCCCGGTTACTTTTACCAATACCGGCGTATACCGGTATGCGATCAATACAGATTCGTCCGCGGCAACGACCGGCCATCTTTATGACAAGGAAATTTATACAGTGATCGTCTATGTAAAGCGGCCTGTTGAGAATCTTATGGTGGAAATTCTCGTTCAGAAGAGTAACGAAATGAAAACGGACAGTATTAAGTTTGAAAACAGCTACACGCCTCTGGCAAGCGATCCGGCTTTGATGATGGACCCGCCGGTGAAAAAAACGGTTACCGGCGGCTCGTCGCAGGACAGCGCGTTCATGTTCACCCTAACCGCGAAAAATCCGACACATCCCATGCCGTCCGGCAGCGTCAATGGCGTCAAAACGATCACCATCGTCGGGGCAGGTGAAAACTATTTTGGAACATGGTCATATACTCAGGAAGGGATATATTATTATACCATCAGCGAGATAGACACAGGCGAAGCGCGATATACTTACGACAGCACCGTATATACGATCACGGATGTTGTAAAAGACGCGAGCGGTCGGCTTGAGGTGTCACGGACGGTGACAAACGACGCGCTCAAACAAGTGCAAGCTTACGCTTACATTAACAAGTATAGCGGCGAAATTGCGGCAATAGGGCCTATAACCGGCGACGACGCCATAAGCGGGCTGTATATGTTTTTGCTGGCGACAGGCACTATTGTAATAGCCGGCTGTGTCCTTTTCCTAATAACAGCTTACACACGCGAGAAGGAAGAACAGGCAAAGGGATGACGAGAATGACACACAAAAGAAGCAGCAAATCTATCATGATCGTATGGCTGCTTTTGCTGCTGTCCATATGCGTTACAGTGTTTTCCGGCTATCAGCTGTGGGAAATTTTGCTGACCTATGAGGAAGGCGATAGGAACTACAGACAGTTGCAGGAGCAAGTACGTGTGCAGGACAAGGAGAAGCATAAGGAGGAGGAAGGCGAAGAAGATAAGGAGAGCGCGGGAGGCGGCGCTGTGGTTGCTCCATCTGAGAATACTGTGAATTCTATCGAATCCGAGGCCAGGCCTCTGGTGAAGGTTCCCCCGTTATCTATTGACTTTGAATTGCTAAAAAAGGTGAACGCGGATTCTGCCGCTTGGCTCTACTGCCCGGATACCGTAATTGATTATCCAGTTATGCGGGCGGACGATTACGAATGGTATCTACGCCGACTGCCAGACGGCTCCAGCAACGCAAACGGCTCCTTGTTCCTTGACTATAACTGCTCTCCGGATTTCAGCGGCAGATTGAATATCATCTACGGCCACAACATGAAGTCGGGAAAGATGTTCGGCTCTCTTACGGAGTATAAGAAGCAGGATTATTTCGACCGGCATCCGTATATGTACCTTTATACGGAACATGAAAACTACCGGGTCGATCTGCTGTATGGCTGCGTCATTAGGGCGGGTGATTGGCGCGAACGGGCTTTTATGTATGAAGTGAACCTTGAGGCCTTGCTAACCTGCGCTTCTTCGACAACTACATTTAAAAGCGCGGCGGCGTATACGGACACAGACAGGTTCGTTGTGCTTTCGACGTGCAGTTACGAGTTTGATGATGCCAGATACATCATCGTCGGCGTTTTAAGACCGGAATACGAAGTATAACGAAAGACATGGAAAGGGTGTTCATATATGGTGCTTACAAAAGAAGCGATAGACGCCGTCAGGCTGACGAAAAGGTTTATCAATAGCTATGATGCCCGGGAAGTGGATAACCTGCTTGATAAGATAGCTGCCGCAGTTGACGAACAATGTAGAGAGATTGAGAGTTTGCGCGGCATGCAGGTGGATTATGAGCAGCTGAAAGATCAAATTGCAGGCACTTTGATTATGGCTCAACAGACGGCTGCGGGAATGGTGGAAAAGACACGGGTACAATGCGATGCCGAACTGGGGATGCTACAGCAGAGAAAAAATACGCTCCTGCAGGAACTCTCTTCTCTTGAGCGATATAGACACCATGAGATGGAGAAAATTCGAAATGATTTAGCTAAGATACTTGAAGAAAAGCCCTCAGAACCCAACACTGAATGGACTTGGCCAAAAACCGATCCACTAGCTAGAGTCTGATAAACGACACGCTCTGGCTGTACTCCAGAGCAGACTATGAAATTTTACAATATCGGAGGAAGCCCGCGATGAAAAAAAGAAATATATTTGTCCTGTGCATGGTCTTGTGCGCCATGCCGGTTTTCGTAACAATCAGCCAGGCATACGCTCTGCAAGAGGAAGCGCAATTGAACGAGACGCAAAATATAATCGAACCAGGTTTCGCTCTTGAAATAGCGGAACAGCCAGTTCATCCTGACGCGGAGAATGATGAGGACACCTGGCCGATTTCAGAACAGTCGGCTCAGCCTGATGAGGATACTTGGCCGATTTCAGAACAGTCGACTCAGCCTGATGAGGACAGTTGGCCGACTCCAGAACTGGCAGAACCAGACGAAACACAGGATGTTCCTGAGAATTTCGCTGAAGCGGAGCCTACCCCTATCCCCTCCAATCCTTTGGAGGCCCCTGAGCCAGAAGAAGACCTCTTGACGGACGCGGAAGAGACTGAAATCAAGACTGAAGTCGAGACTGAAATCAAGGCTGAGGTCAAAAGCAATCCCGCTGTTGCCACAGAGATCGAACTTGCGTTGGACAGACTGAATACGCACGTTTCCTCTATTGCCAGTCTGATTGGTGCTGCCGACAACTATACGCTTACTGCTGGCGACGACAACTTTTACGAAGCGCTTGCGGTATATGCCATGCGGCATAATCAAACCGAAAATTATCCGTATGGGGTTACTATATCAAACGCGAAAGATTCCGCCGAGTTTCAATCCATACACTGGAGCCTGAATCCGGTCAGTGCGGCAAAAACAGACAACAGCGCCGTCATACACATATCGCGGCTGTCCGTTGCCAGTGTTTACAGCTTAACGGATTCTGAAATAAAGATCTTTGACATGCTGAACTCTTATGAAAACAGGGAGTTTGTCAGAATGCTGCTACTTGCATCAGAAAGCCAACCAATAACCGAATTGATTCCATCTCCCGAAGTGGCGGAGCAACCAGGCAAGCCCGAATCTACACCGGTTCCGCTTCCTTTCGATCCTTTGGAATCGCCTGATCCTGAAGAAGAACCGTGACGAATTCCAAATTGTCAATGGATTATATCAGGAAAAAATAAATTGCCGATATACATCACAAAATACTTCTTGACATTTTGCGCAAAAACGGTAAAATTAAGCGCGTGAGTTCAATAAACGAGGGTTCTTGCCGTGGGCTGAACTTATAAAAGTATTATTGCGTATACTGTGGAGAAGTACCCAAGTGGTTGAAGGGACTCGCCTGGAAAGCGGGTAGGTTGTGAAAGCGGCGCGAGGGTTCAAATCCCTCCTTCTCCGGTGAATTGTGACAGATCCGAACTCATGCCAGTAGGCGATGAGGTCGGGTTTATTTTTTTCTGAATTCTTTAGTCACCATTACCTGCGGTTCGCTCCATTTTCGCAATAGAGTCCTCCACATTGTTTTCGTCCAAAAACTTGCGGATCAAATCCTGATCTGAATAAGCACGTTCACGCCAGGGCAGAAATCCATTGCGAATTCCCCCGTGAACACGAGGAAATCCTTAATTTTCGCACGTTTGATAGCCATTTATTTGCCTCCTCCATATCTAATAAACCCAAATATACCACGGCAAGGCGATAAACTCAACAAAGATATCCAAAAGCTCATTGATGGTCGAGCGCGACTGCCGGGGGCACGGACGGATCAGAGTCAGGCTGCGTTCAAGATTTTTGCAGAGAAATTTTTATGACTGCCAGTAAATTCGCTGTGAAATTTTAATGAATACATGTTGACAATGAGATTTAATTTGGGTAATATATACATGTCTTGTTTTTGACCCTTAGTACGCTTAACTGCATTAGGGAGTTTAGGGTTTATCGTTCCTTTGGCAATGTTTGACACGCAAATATGTTTGTAAAAATTAGCATATGCACAATCTGCCATTAATTGATATTATATGCACATTCAAGAAATTAATGACGCGGTAGCTTCAATTAATTTCCTTACTCTTACGCTGACTGCATCGTCAATTGAGATAACCATTGATTTATGGCTTATTTTTGTTTGTTCGGACGTGTATCCAAATACTCAAATCATTTGCTTTTGTTTACATATCGGCTGATAATTGTTGCTGTTGAAATACCTGCAATATATCCTTCATCTTGCCCTTGAATCCTTTACGTGTCACGGTGGCCACTATGTTAGCCATCCGTTGGCGGATTTTTGGCGCATATAAATTGTTCAGTCCATAGTTGGAGAAAATTTACTGGTCTTAGGGGGTGGTGGCATGATATTTGGCATAAGGCATTTTCCTCTTTGAGTAATGAGTGTGTGACAACCTCCACTATAGACTAATTTGTGCAAAATGTCTTTGTGTTTTTTATGTTGTCGTAATCTTTTTGAAAACGCGCGTTTAGAGCAGAAATATAAAATAATGCGCGATGGCGTTCTATATAAAGAATACAATGGAATGAGTAGAGCAGATATTATTGATGCAGATATGTTGCCAGAAGATTCAATACTCTTGATAGTAATGAAGATAATGATAAAAAAGATGATTGGTTTAGCTATATGATCCTCCTCTACTTTGAGGTTAAACTCATTATGATAAATAACCGCAGCAGATTCAGTTTTGGCGCTAATCCCCACATGATTCAACTGGATGAATAACCGGAGGGCTGTCAAATGAAAGTGAAAAAGAAACTTCATTTATGGTATACCTTAACGGCAACAGGTTTGAAAACTCGCACAATATATCGCGCGAGCGCTTGGATGGCCTCTTTTTGGGGCATGGTAACTTTCCTCATACAAATTTTGATTTGGCGGTCATTATTGGGGGCGGGCGCGCGGTTTGGCACAACTTTTGAAGAAATGCTTACATATCTTATGCTTACGCAGATAATCGTATTTTTGATAAACTCATCCGCAGGGTTGCAAATAAGGGCGCTCGTGCGAACAGGCGATATCTCCGTATACCTCCTTAGACCAATAAACCTAAAAACGCTCCTTTTCTTTGATGATTTAGGCAAAAACATCTTTCAGGCAATTGTCGTCACCCTGCCCATATGCGCGGTGCTGGCCGCGTATTTCGGCGTTGTACTCCCGCAAGATCCACTTGTGTATCTGTATGTTTCTATTATGTTGCTCAATGGCATGGCCATGCTCTTTCTATACCGCTATACTCTTGGCTTGGTTAGCTTTTGGTTTGTGGAAAACCCATTTATCGAATGGCATTTTCAAAACATAGAAAGTATTTTTTCAGGCGCTGTGCTGCCGTTGTGGTTATGCCCCGCGTGGCTGGCGGCGTTATCCCAATATTTGCCGTTCCGCTATTTCACCTACGAACCCTTGGCGCTGTTTGTGGGCAAAAGCGAATTGTCTGTGGCAAACAATATTCTTATACACCAATACATATGGTTGGCGGCGCTGTTTGCGCTAGAACGCCTAGTTTCAACGCGCGCCATGCGTAAACTCACATTACAAGGAGGATGAGGATGGTTGCCGTGTTGTATCACCTAAAAAAATTTTTTGATATAGTCCCCATATTTTCTCACAACCAAATAAAAGCGAAGCTGGAGTATAGAGGCGCTCTGCTTATCGACTCTTTATTTTATATTTTAGGCTATGGCACGCAATTTATAATACTATACCTCATAACCGATAAGTTTGACGCGATAGGCGGGTGGCGGCAGTATGAAGTCTTGCTTTTGTATAGCATGACCATATTGACATATACGATCGCCTGTACATTATTGCGTGGTCCTTCCAGTCAACTCCCCGAAAAGATTAAAGAAGGCCATTTTGACCAATCGCTTATTAAACCTATCCATCCGTTAGCCTATGAAATTGCGGCTTCTTTCAGCGGATATTTTTTGATCCATGACATTTTGGGCATAATATTTGTTTCTTATTCGTTATACATGCTCCATGTTGAAATGAACCTTATAAAATTTATTTTTTTGGTTTGTACCATCCTTGGCGGCGCAATGATCCAAGGTGGCGTTTTATTGCTGTTTGCGGCGGTCTCGTTCTATATACTGGGCGAAAACCCGCTCACCTATGGCTTCTTCATTGCGCTGCGCCAGTTAAGCGAGTCGCCCGTTACCATTTTCCCAAGGATAATCCAATACCTGGTAACTTTTATTATACCGTTTGCCTTTATCTGCTTTTATCCCTCACAATACCTATTAGGAAAGAATGATTTTTTGATGTTTCATCCGATTGTACAGTTCTTGCCACTGCCCATTGGGGTAATTGTGTTAAGTGTTGGTTGTATGGTCTGGTCGCACGGAATCAACAGGTACCAAAGCAGCGGCAATTAACAGCCGGTATGAAGAGGGAGGTCAATATGATAGATGTTAAAGAACTATACAAAGAGTTCAAGGTATTTCAACGGCCAGACGGCGTTTGGGCATCCGTTAAATCCATCTTTCATCGGGAATACAGCATAATTAAGGCTGTAAACGGCGTAAGCTTTCACATTGACAATGGGGAAATAGTCGGTTACGTAGGGATGAACGGCGCTGGCAAGTCCACCACAATAAAGATGCTCTCTGGCATCCTCGTGCCATCTAGCGGTTCCCTTACCGTAAACGGCATTATTCCATATAAAAACAGGGTAGCGAACGCGAAAAATATAGGGGTAGTGTTTGGCCAGCGTTCACAGTTGTATTGGGATTTGCCTGTTATTGATTCATTTATGCTTCATAAAAGGTTGTACGATATACCCAATGATGTGTACGCGGAGAATGTGAAACACTTTACCGATATTTTGCAACTGGGCAATTTCATTCATCAACCGGTGCGTCAGCTCTCGTTGGGGCAAAAGATGCGCGCCAATATCGCGATATCATTGATACATAATCCCCCGGTGGTATTTTTGGACGAACCTACTATAGGGTTGGATATTGTCGCCAAGGCCGCTATACGCGATTTTATTTTGGAGATCAACAAACAGCGTGGAACCACGTTTATACTTACAACGCATGATATGAACGATATCGAACACGTTTGCCAGCGCCTGATCCTGATTGACAAAGGCGAGATTCGCTACGACGGATCGTTGAATAATTTCAAGCAATCGTATGGCGAAAAATATATCTTAACCTGCCAAATAAAGGAGTTTAAAGCAGTACCACAGTCAGAACTATTTTACATAGAGGAAAAAACGGACGAGAAAAAGATACTCTTGTTTGGAGACAAGAGTAAAATTTCGGTTAGCGACGCGGTCAATTATGTAATGAAAGCGTATGAGGTTGTTGATATCAGCATACAAGAATCGAATATAGAATCCATATTAAGACAGATATTTACACAATAGAGGTTTCACGCGTTGAGCGTGATTAATGCTTTACCGTTTGCCTCGCGTGATATATAATAACAAGCGCGAGGCTTTTTTCTGTCAATAATAATGGTACAATATATGAGAATGGGTGAACTAATAAATGTTAAAGCAGTTGAAAAAGCATGTGTGCGAAGCCAACAAAGAGCTTGTAAGACACGGCCTGGTTATATTTACATGGGGGAATGTCAGCGGCTTTGACCGCGAAAAGGGCCTAATGGTGATTAAACCCAGCGGTGTGCCCTACGATGAGCTTACCCCCGACGATATGTCAATCGTAAGCTCAGACGGAGAACATATAGGCGGTGGCAAACCGTCCAGCGATTCGCCCACACACTTGGCGCTATACAAGCGATTCCCTCAAATTGGAGGCATTGCCCATACGCACTCCACATGGGCGACGGCCTGCGCTCAGGCAGGCATAGGCATCCCCTGTTTGGGCACGACTCACGCGGATTATTTTTATGGAGACATACCCATAACGCGCGATATGACCGACGAAGAGATAAACGGACAGTACGAAGCTGAAACCGGCAAGGTCATTTTAGAGGCTATTCAGAGCGACCCCATGGTTGTGCCTGCCGTGCTGGTACGTAGCCACGCACCGTTTGCGTGGGGCGCCGACTGCGACCGGGCGGTTCACAACGCAGTGGCGCTGGAAGAAGTGGCGCGCATGTTCGTTCTTTCGCGTATGCTAACCCCTGATATAAGCGCGATTAGTCCCGCGCTACTTGATAGACATTTTTTGCGCAAGCATGGAATGGGTGCTTACTATGGACAGTAGAGCAGATATTCACGGGGTGATGATCCCCGGTGCGGTGAACACCGGCGCGGTGAGGCCGCGTGTTTCTCAAGTTGGCTCAGAATATGTGCCCGAGGGCCATCCGGTAACCTTGAACAATAACACGCGATACCAGCGTGCGGAACAATTGCCTGATAGTATGACCACAAGAGAGGTAAGCAACCCCCAAAGGTTTCGTATCGGTTATTTGGGGCCAGAAGGGACTTTTTCTCAACAGGCGGCAAAGATTTATGCCCAGGGATTTGCCAACGCGGAGCTAATCGCCTTTTTATCCATCGAAGACATGCTTGTCTCTGTAGATTCTGGCAGGATAGAGGCCGCTGTAGCCCCTATGGAAAATTCTACCGAAGGGCCGGTCAACGTTACCATAGACACCCTGTTGTTTGACGTTAAATTGTCCATTCACAAACAGATGTCGCTTACTATTTCCCAGTGTCTAATGGTAGGCGCAAAGATTGATGATACCACATCGGCGAGGGATAAAATCGAACGTGTTTACGGGCACAGCCAAACACTCGCCCAATGCCGCAAATACTTGCGCGAGCGCTTCCCTTTCGCGGAAAGGCGTCCAGTCGCTAGCAACGCTGAAGGCGCGCGGCTGGCATCAGGCGATGCGCTGTCTATCGCGGTTGGGTCAAAGCTAGCGGCAGAGACATATGGGCTTTATGTAATGGCCGAAAATATCCAAGACGAAAGCGACAACGAAACGATTTTTGCCGCCTTAATGAAAACGGAACCCCCGGCCATTGTGCGAAACGGGAAAATAACAATCACGTTTTCTACGCAAAACCGGCCCGGCGAGCTTTATGGGGTGCTTGGCATTTTTGCGATGTGGGAAATAAACATCACAAAAATTATAAGCCGTCCCATAAAAGGCAAACCCGGCCAATATATGTTTTATGTAGAGCTGGAAGACTATGGGGAGAGCGACGCCCGCGACGCTCTTGCCATGATAAGGAGAAAAACAAGCGAATACAAGTATTTGGGCAGTTATCCGAAATAGTCATAATTTTACACGCATCTGTGCTCAAACGCGGCACAGCAGTTTCACATATGAATGGGAAGTGATAGTATTAAGGTCATTCTTTTGGAAGATGTAAAGGGAGTAGGAAAGAAGGATCAGATTTTGAACGCGTCAGATGGTCACGCGCGCAATTATCTGATACCGCGCAAACTGGCGGTTGAGGCGACCCCGCAATATCTGCGATCGCTGGAAGAAAAAAAGAAGTCCGCGCTGCACAAAGCCACTGCGGATCTTGAGGCGGCTCAATTGCTGGCAAACCAGCTGGCTGAAACGAAGGTTAAAATTCGCGGTAAAGCTGGAAAAAACGGTACTCTCTTTGGCGCTATAACTAGTAAGGAGATCTCTGTGGCGCTATCCGAGCATACTGGGATATCGATAGACAAAAAAAAGATCTCATTAAGAGAGCCTATCAAAACACTGGGTGATAAAATCATAGAAATAAAGCTGCACGCGCAAGTGACCGCAAAGATAGTCGTTGAGGTCGTCGGGCTAGAGGACTGATTGTCCGATCCAATAATTAAAGACCACGTAATGCTTGCCAGGCGAAAAATGGAAAAATGATTGCCCCTTGACAGAACGGCGTTTTTATCATATCATGCTTTTCGTGTTAATCTGTGCCAATCGACGCCCAATTTCCCTGCCCCGGGTTTGGCGTGGCGCGGCGGAGTTTGTATACATGTTATATCAGGAGGTATCTATATAATGCGCAGCACCCCTATTACAAAGCCGTCAGACGTTAATCGCAAGTGGTACGTCGTCGATGCTAGCGGGCATACCCTGGGTCGGCTTTCAAGCGAAATCGCCAAGATATTGCGCGGCAAAAATAAGCCCATATTCAGTACCTTTATTGATACGGGTGACAACGTGATTGTTATTAACGCAAGCAAAATCAAGGTAACAGGCAAGAAGTTAAGCAATAAGATCTATACGCGAAACTCCGGTTGGATCGGCGGGATCAAGCAAATCACCCTGCGCGAGTCACTTAAAAAGAAGCCGACGTTCGCCCTGGAGCACGCCGTTAAGGGTATGCTACCCAAAAATACGCTGGGCGATCACATGTTTAAAAAACTTCATGTGTATGCCGGAGCCGAGCACACTCATGCCGCTCAACAGCCTGAACCCCTTACCATCACCTATTAGTTTTGTTAAATGAGTTTTGTTAAGTTAGTTTTGTTGAATCTGTTCGCGAAAGGAATGTATGCATTTGGCTATGGCATCTTACTACGGTACCGGGCGTAGAAAAAGCTCTGTGGCGCGGGTTTATCTCTTCCCCGGCACAGGTAACATAACAGTCAATAAGCGAGACATAGACAGTTACTTCGGCATGGAAACACTTAAGCTTATCATTCGCCAGCCGTTAGAGATTACCGGTTCTACTGGCAAGTTTGATATAAAGGTTAACGTGTTTGGAGGCGGTTTTACAGGCCAGGCGGGGGCCATACGGCACGGTATTTCACGCGCGCTGCTGCTTGCCGATACTGATTTCCGCCCTGTGCTTAAAAAAGCAGGCTTTCTTACCCGTGATCCGCGTATGAAAGAACGTAAAAAATATGGCCTTAAAGGCGCGAGACGCGCTCCGCAATTCTCAAAGCGTTAATCTTTAACATCTTTGTGTAAAAGAGTGCCCCCTTTCGTTCGCGAAGGGCCTTTTTTATAGCGCGCAATTTTGTTGGCTGTACAAACCAAGGCACATCTTGTATAATGTGAGGCATGTTGGTATATAAATGAGCGTGTACAGCGTCTACGCTCGCTTTTTATGGCACTTACGATCCTGCGCAAATAAATTTATGGGAGGACTTCCACATGGCGAAACAAAAGATAGCGTTACTTACCGGCGGCGGAGACGCGCCCGGGCTTAACGCTGTTATTTACGCTATAACAAGGTCTTGTTTAAACACGTTGGACTGTGAACTTATCGGTTACAAATTCGGCTACCGAGGGCTGTATCTTAACGATTATATACCTCTTACACGCGAAACCACCACAGGCATATTACACAAAGGGGGCACTATGCTTTACGCCTCCAACAAAGACAATCTCTTTGACTACCTCGTAGAAGAGAATGGCGTCATGGTAAAACGCGACCTTTCGCACGTGGCTATCAACAATATGAAAAAAGAAGGCGTGGATGTTCTTGTGGTGCTTGGCGGAGACGGCACGCTCACCAGCGCTCGTGACTTCGCCCGTAAAGGCGTTAAGGTTATCGGCGTGCCTAAAACGATAGATAACGACTTGGCAAGCACCGATCAAACTTTCGGTTTTGACAGCGCGGTCAATATCGTAACCGAAAACCTTGGGCGCTTGCACACTACAACAGAGAGCCACTACCGTGTAATGGTGGTGGAGGTTATGGGGCGCTCTGCCGGGTGGATCGCGCTGCACTCTGGCATAGCGGGCTCCGCCGATGTTATCCTTATACCCGAAATACCATACTCACTTGACAAAGTTGTAGATAAGATAAAAGAACGCGACGAGCGGGGCAAATACTTTACCATAATTGTGGTAACGGAAGGCGCGACAGAAAAAGGCGGCGACGCCGTGGTAGGCAAAGTTGTAAGCGACAGCCCCGACCCTATTAGATTTGGCGGCATAGCCGCAAAAATAGCCCACGATCTGGAAGGCAAGGTAGAACATGAAATTCGCTCGTGCGCGCTTGGTCATATTCAGCGCGGCGGAGACACATCGGCCTTTGACCGTATTCTATCTGTGCGCTATGGGGTACACGCGGCGCAGTTGATTAAGGAAGAAAAATGGGGCAACATGGTATGTATGAGAGGCAGCCAGATGAGCTACGACAGCTTGGAGAATGTAATAGGCTCAAAAAGCAAACTGGTAGACCCGGCGGGAGAGCTGGTGCAGGCGGCTAAACTGCTTGGCATCAGCTTTGGCGATTGATATTATTGGGTGATAATTTATGAATTTATTGGACTTTATATTTGGTGACTATAGCGTGAAAGAACTTAAGCTCATATGGCCAGTGGTAGATAAAATAGACGCGCTAGAACCTACGATGCAAGCGCTTGGGGACGATGAGTTTCCCGCGCTTACCGTAAAATTTCGTGAGCGGCTGGCCGATGGAGAGTCATTAGACGACATTTTGCCCGAGGCCTTCGCGGCGGTTCGCGAGGCGGCAAAGCGCGCGATTGGTCTGCGGCATTATCGTGTGCAATTGATCGGCGGCATAGTGATGCATCAGGGGCGCATAGCTGAAATGCTCACAGGCGAAGGAAAAACCCTTGCCGCCACCCTGGCCATATACCTTAACGCGCTTAGCGGCAAAGGCGCTCACTTGGTAACGGTTAATGACTACCTTGCCAAGCGCGACGCGGAGTGGATGGGGCAGGTATATAGCTTTTTGGGCATGACAACGGGGGTTATTCTTCACGACCTTGAGCCGGCGGAACGACGCGAGGCGTATAATCACGACATCACCTACGCCACCAACAATGAGCTGGGCTTCGATTATTTGCGTGACAACATGGTGGTGCAACAAGATGAAATGGTTCAGCGTGAGTTGCACTTCGCCATTATCGACGAGGTAGACTCCATTCTTATTGATGAGGCGCGCACGCCCCTTATCATATCTGGACAAAGTAACAAAAGCACACAGTTGTATGTCGTCGCCGATAGGTTTGTAAAGCAGCTAAAAAAGGGTAGAATCATAAATGAGCAAGAAGCCCTCAACCCCCTTACCCGCGCTGAATTACAGGAAGAGGGCGACTTTGTTGTTGACGAAAAGGCAAAAAGCGCCGCGCTTACCTCCGATGGTGTGCGCAAGGCGGAACGCTTCTTCGCTATACAAAACCTGTCTGACCCAGAGAATCTGGACCTTCAACATTTTATTAATAACGCCCTTAAAGCCAACTACATTATGCATCTGGATAAAGACTACGTGAACCATGAAAACGAGATCATTATCGTAGACGAATTTACAGGGCGCTTAATGCATGGACGACGTTACAGCGATGGCTTGCATCAAGCTATAGAGGCCAAGGAAGCGGTTAAAGTGAACCGCGAAAGTAAGACCCTGGCTACTATCACTTTCCAAAACTTTTTTAACCGCTACACAAAGAAGGCGGGCATGACCGGTACGGCAAGGACGGAAGAGGCGGAGTTTAGGCAGATATATGGCATGGACGTTATCACCATACCGCCCAACATGCCCATGGTGCGCACGGATCAGGCCGATCAAGTTTACAAAACCGAAGAGGCGAAGTTTCGCGCGGTAATACGAGATATCAAAGAAAGCCACGCAAAGGGGCAGCCCGTGCTGGTAGGTACGATAACGATAGATAAGTCCGAATTGCTTAGTCAGATGCTGCGTAAGGAAGGTATAAGGCACGAAGTGCTTAACGCGAAATTTCACGCGAAAGAGGCGGAAATAATCGCCCTGGCGGGCAAACTAGGGGCTGTTACCATCGCAACCAACATGGCCGGGCGCGGTACAGACATAAGACTTGAAAAGGGCGTCGCCGCGTTGGGCGGGCTAAAGATTATCGGCACAGAACGCCACGAATCGCGGCGCATAGATAATCAGCTTCGCGGCCGGTCGGGTCGTCAGGGAGATCCGGGTGAATCGCGATTCTTCATATCGCTGGAAGACGACCTGATGCGCCTGTTCGGATCAGAACGGGTTATGCGCATGGCGGAAGCCTTGCGCTTGGATGAGGATGAGCCGATCGAACACAAAATGCTTACAAAAGCCATAGAAAGCGCACAAAAGAAGGTGGAGGCAAACAACTTTGGCATCCGTAAACATCTGCTAGAATATGACCGCGTTATGAACGAACAGCGCGAGATCATATATGGCGAACGCTACAAGGTATTAAGCGGGGTCGATCTGCGCCCAAGTATCCTCACCATGCTTAAAGAAGCGCTGGCGCGCTCGGTGGAACAATACGCCGGGGATCATCTTAACGCCGATGAATGGGACTGGGTTGGGCTTAACGAGTATCTGCGCACTTTCAGGGGATTCTCCATAGCCTTGACCCAAGAAGAGATGAAGGAGCTTACCAAAGACGCGCTAAAAGAACGTTTGTACAACGACGCGCTCGCTTTGTACGAGGCGAAAGAAGCCGAAGTGACCCCAGAGTTAATGCGCGAGGCAGAGCGAACGATCATGCTCAAGGTTGTCGATCAAAAATGGATGGATCACATTGACGATATGGATCAAATGCGCCAGGGCATATCATTGCGCGCGTACGCGCAGCGCGATCCATTAGTGGAGTACAAATTTGTAAGCTACGATATGTTTGAAGAAATGAGCAACAACATACAAACCGACACGATTCGTACCCTTCTGTCTGTACGCCGCGAGGTACAGCCGCAACGTGAGCAGGTCGGCGGCGCTACATTTACCAATAAGGACGAAACGGAATCCAAAGGGCCAACCAAGCGCAAAACGGCAAAGATCGGTCGCAACGACCCCTGCCCGTGCGGCAGCGGCAAAAAATACAAACAATGCCACGGCGCGCTGCCAGAACTGGCGAAGGCCCTGGAGATGGAACTTGCGGCAAAGAATCGGCGTTCTTCCTCCCCAAAAACCAAAGCCATATAAAAAAATATCCCATTAGGAGTAAAAGATGCTTATATATGATGAATTGCTCCAGACGCTTGGAGTATATGAAAAAAGGCTGCAAGAAATGAGGGCTTCACTTTGACGTTGATGGCGCGGCGTTAAAGATAGATGAATTGAATGAGCGCTCCCTTTCGCCCGAATTGTGGAGCGATCAGGAAAAAATGCAACGGATACAGCAAGATGTAAAAGCGCTGTCGTTTTGGATCGACAAATTCACTAAACTGACCTTAGCCTATGAGGATGTGACGACGCTGGCGCAGCTGGGTAACGAAGAAGAGGACGAAGCCTTGCTGCCAGAGGCGCGCGCGTTAACTGACAAATTCATTGAGGATTTTGAAAACCTGCGCATCGCGGCGCTGCTGTCCGGCGAGTACGATAGAAACAACGCTATCGTAACCTTACATTCTGGCGCGGGAGGCACAGAGGCTTGTGATTGGGCCAATATGCTTTTTAGGATGTATACCCGCTGGTCCGAGAAAAACGGTTACAACACCGAAGTGCTTGACTATCTGCCCGGAGAAGAATCGGGTGTAAAGTCCGTCACGTTTCAGATAAATGGCACAAACGCGTTTGGATACATGAAGAGTGAAAAGGGCGTACACCGGTTGGTCAGGATATCCCCGTTCGACGCGAGCGGTCGTAGGCACACCAGCTTTGCTTCGTGCGATGTTATGCCAGAATTGCCTGACGACTATAAAATAGACATTAACCCTGATGATCTAAAGATAGATACCTACAGAAGCAGTGGCGCGGGTGGTCAGCATGTTAACAAAACGGAAAGCGCCATACGGATTACCCACCTGCCCACAGGCATTGTTGTGGCGTGTCAAAACGAACGCAGCCAATTTAAAAATAGAGATAGAGCGATGAAGATGCTCGCCGCCAAACTTAATTTGTTAAGTCAACAAAAACAAACCGAGAAATTGCAAAGTATTCGCGGTGAGGTAAAAGATATCGCGTGGGGCAGCCAGATACGATCTTATGTGTTCCACCCGTACAGCATGGCAAAGGATCATAGAACGAACGCGGAAAGCGGCAATATAAACGCTGTTATGGACGGTGGAATCAATATGTTTATGAATGCCTACCTTGTTTGGCAGCGGCAAATGGAAAATGAATCGAATAATAGTTAACGACACGGAAGCGGGTGGGCGGCTTGATAAATACCTGACAAGATACATGCCGCTTGCCCCAAAGAATTTTTTGTATAAGATGTTGCGGCTTAAGCGTATAAAGCTTAACGCCGCAAGAGCCGACGGCAATGAAATTTTACGCGGCGGCGACGAAGTGTTTTTTTATTTGGCGGACGAAACAATACAAAAATTTCGGTTAGAGCAAACGCAATCACGGCAGAGCGAATCTCTTCAGATCCAGTCTCAACAGATCGGATCCCGGCAGATCGGATCCCAACAGATCGGATCCCGACATATTCAATCTCAACATCGGGATATCCGGTTAGACGCGCCGCCCTTACCGGTCCTTTGTCTACCGCGCCGCCTCCCGTCTGTAGAAATCATTTTTGAAGACGAAAATATTTTGGTTGTTAACAAGCCAGCCGGGCTTATGACCCACTCGGCCAACTCTGGCGCAAAGGACGATCTTGTTTCGCTAATCGCAGACTATTTGCGTGACCAACCCTTGTCGCCTGTTTTTACGCCATCGGTCAGCAATCGCCTGGACAGAAATACAAGCGGGATCGTGTGTTGCGGCAAAAACCCGGTTGCCGTCCGTAGCCTTAATAACATGTTTGCCAGTCACGCGGTCGCGAAAACATACTTGGCGGTGTGCGTGGGAAGCATACGCGAGACGCTCGTGTTAACCGGTTCGATTGCTAAAGACGCAAAGACAAACCGATCTCACGTCGTGAATAGTGACGACATGGACACGCCCTTTATAAAACGGATCGAAACGCGCGTTGACCCCCTGGCCTGGGGCGAAGGGCTCACATTGTTGAGCATTGTGATAATCACAGGACGCTCGCACCAAATACGCGCCCATTTGCAATCCATCGGACACCCCATCGTTGGAGACTTTAAATACGGAAACGCCTCGCTCAATAACAAATACCACCTGCCCCATCAGCTTTTGCACGCCCATACAATACAATTTTCGCAGCAAAGCGGGTCTTTGTCTCCCTATTATCAGCGCGTTTGGACAGCGTCACCGGATGAAATATTTTGCCAATTTGTGAGTGATCATATTGAAAAAGGCACATCTTATCTATAATCCCCTTGCGGGTAACAATACGTTTATGCAACAACTGGATGGCTGTGTAGAGGTTTTGCAACAGGCGGGTTATGAAACGAGTTTCTTCCGGCTTGCCAGCGGTATGGATCTCTTCGACAGCAGTTTAAAGGATTATGATCTGATTATTTGCGCGGGCGGAGACGGCACATTAAGCAAGGTTGTTAATTTCATGATGAGGCAAAGCGCCGACCCGGGCTCCACTCCCCCACTCCCCCCTTTGGGCATTATACCTGTGGGCACGGCCAACGACTTTGCCAATTGTATCAAAATGCCCTCAGACCCCATTGACGCTTGCAAAGCCGTCGTCAGCGGCGAAATCGTCAGCATTGACGTCGGTTTGGCGGGCGACAGCTATTTTATCAATGTGTGCGGGGCAGGATTGTTCATGAATGTTTCCTCGCAGGTGGATCAATCCGTAAAAATCACGCTGGGCAAGCTGGCTTATTACTTAAAAGGACTCGAGCAGCTAGGCGATTTCACTCCGTTAAACATATACGTGGCGACAGGGGACACAGAAATAAACGACGAGTTTATACTCTTTTTGATACTCAACTCATGTGGGGCGGGCGGATTTCATAGTCTGTGCGATAAAGCGGAAATAAACGACGGCATGTTTGATTTTATCGCCATACGCAACGCGCCCATGGTAGACTTGCTTATGCTCTTTATAAAAATGCTAAAAGGCGAACATTTGGATGATGAACACGTTGTCTATCTTAAAGGCGATAACTTTCGCATACGAACAGATCGCGAACTCGCGATCGATATCGACGGTGAGACCGGGCCTCAAATACAGCCGGACACCGTCATAACCATACACAACCTGCGAAACGCGATAAGACTTTGTGTGCCGCGTGACTTTTTGGCTTGACTAAATGATCTGCGGGTGTGCTTTCGTAGGGGCGCGCAGTGCGCGCCCGTGGGTCTTTCCGGCCTCACCGATACCGGGTAACGACGGGCGGCGGCTCTTTTTGACCTGGTTGTCGGGCGGTTGTCGGGTGCGGGCGCGCAATGCGCGCCCCTACGAAGTCAAAATCCTTTTGTGAAAACGCACGTGTAGAGTATTCTACAATAATGATAGATCGAACGGTAATGGAGAGGGGTCATATGGATTACAAATTTGAAGCGGCAAAGGCGATCTCACGCATTCTAAACAATACGCTATCTACCGACGAGATAGCGCAATACATTACCCCAGCGCCCAGCGCCGAATTGGGCGACATGGCGTTCCCCTGCTTTCGCTTGGCTAAAGAACTCAAAAAATCTCCCGCGCGGATAGCCAACGACATATGCACAAAGCTGAACGAGGGCTTACCCGATTTTATATCGGCGGTCGCGGCGACGGGAGGTTATCTCAACATATTCTTAAACCGCGCGCTCTTCGTCGGTCAAACGGTGAGCGAAGTTGCGACGCGCGGGAAGGATTACGGTCGATCAGAGTTGGGGCAAAATCGTGTGACGCTGGTAGAATATTCGTCGCCCAACGTGGCAAAACATTTCCATGTCGGGCACCTTGGCACCACCATTATTGGACACGCGCTATACAACATCTTTGGGTTTTTAGGCTACAAAACAATCGGTCTTAACTACCTGGGCGACTGGGGAACACAGTTTGGCAAGCTGATAACCGCGTTCAAGAAATGGGGCAGTCGTGAAGACATAGAGGCCACAGGGATCGATGGGTTAACCAAAATATATGTAAAATTTCACGACGAAGCGGACAAAGACGCCTCGCTTAACGGCGAGGCCAGGGCATGGCTGCTTAAGATGCAAAACGGCGATGCCGAAGCTATGGAATTGTGGCGCTGGTTTCTTGACCTTAGCGTGATAGAATACCAGCGCGTGTATAAAAGGTTGGGCATAGAATTTGACAGCTATCGCGGCGAGAGCTATTACAACGAAAAAATGGACGCTGTGGTAGCCACGCTAAAAGAGAAAAATTTGCTGGTGGAAAGTAACGGGGCTATGATTGTTGACCTTTCGGAATACAAAATGCCGCCGTGCCTGATACTACGCAGCGACGGCGGAACATTGTATCCATCGCGCGACATTGCCGCCGCGTTGGACAGAAAGCAGACATACGACTTTCATAAAAGCCTCTACGTTACGGGTATGGATCAAACCCTGCACTTTGAGCAATGGATGAAGGTTGTGGAACTTATGGGCGAGCCATGGGTAAAGGATATGGCGCATATTCCCTATGGGCTGGTCGTATTCGAAGAAGGCAAGCTCTCTACCCGCAAAGGCAATGTGATAAAAATGGAAGACCTATTGGATGAAGCCGTAGCAAAAACCCTATCCATAATAGAACAAAAGAATCCTGACCTGCCCGATAAAGAGCTTGTGGCAGAGCAAGTGGGTCTAGGCGCCGTCATATTTAATCAATTGTACAGCAGCAGAATAAAAGACGTTTTATTCTCGTGGGACAGAATGCTTAACTTTGAGGGCGAAACGGGTCCATATGTGCAGTATACCCATGCGCGGGCGTGCAGCGTGTTGGCGCGCGCCGGTACGTTTGCCGTTCCCGAGAGTGAGGGCAATATAGCCAAAAATGGGTTCGACGCCTCACTTATTAGTGATGAATATTCATTTGAGGTTGCAAAGGCGATAGGCGCCTTCCCCGCCGCCATCATTGAGGCGGCGGAAAAATATGAGCCGTTTTTAATCTCGCGTTCGCTGATTTATATTTCACAGGCGTTCAATAAATTTTACCATGCCAACACGATTATATGTGACGATAAAAATCTTCGCGCCGCCCGGCTCTCGCTCACAAACGTCGTGCGTCAAACGCTGAAAAACGGTCTCGCGTTGTTGGGCATTGAATCGCCCATAAGGATGTGAGGAGATTTGTTGATGTTTTGTTGATGATACCTGCGACATACTCCATTTAAAAACTTTGAAAAATGAGGCTTACAATGGTTGAGACAGACGATCTAATCAGGCGATACCCTTCGCTCGCCGACTCGCGCGCGACGATAGAACTGGCCATATCAAAGCTATGAGCCACGAAAATGAAGTAGAAAGAACCTGCATTGATATTTTAACAATGCGGGCGAATCAGTGGACATATCGGGCAGATCTTAAAAGTGAATCCGCGCTATGGGACAACCTGCGCGGCCATATAAATCGTATCAACCTAGCTGTGTTAGACGGTGAACAGCTTACAGACGCCGAGTTTAAGCAAGTCATAAACGAGTTCAGGCGGCTAACGCAGACGCCATTTTCAGCTTCACAATGGCTTCGGGGCGAAAACGGCATAGCGCAAATTCCCGTAGAACGCGAGGGCATTTCAAAAGGCCGCATAACCCTTACCCTCTTTAGCAACAAAGACATTGCGGGGGGTATTTCGAGCTATGAAGTGGTCAATCAAATTGTGCCGCGTACAGACGATACACATAAAAATACGCGTGGCGATGTAACCCTGTTGATTAACGGCTTGCCGCTCATTCATATAGAGTTGAAAACAGAATATGCTAAAGACGGCTATCGTCAAGCGTTCGACCAAATTGAACGGTACGCGCAGGCGGGTTTTTTTGACGGAATATTTGCCACAGTGCAAATCTTTGTGGTCAGCAACAAGGTGTTCACTAAATATTTCGCGCGCCCAAGAACGAACAGCAGTTTTGAAGCGGCAAAGAAATTCTTGTTTAACTGGCGCGAGCCTGATAACACGCCCGTTGAGGACTTATATGATTTTACCCGAAAAGTTCTGAACATTCCTGCTGCGCATGAGCTTATAAGCCGCTATACCATTTTGGTTGACGATAGAAAAGGGCAAAAATATATGATGGTCTTACGCCCGTATCAGATTCACGCCATTGAAAAGATAAGAAAACAAGCGTCGGCGCACGAGGGCGGCTTCATCTGGCACGCTACAGGCTCGGGAAAGACTATAACCAGCTTTGTTGCGACAAAGCTGCTGGCGCAAAACGCCGTGGGCGTCGCCCGCACCGTAATGATAGTAGACCGTAAGGACTTGGACAGCCAGACAAAGGACGAGTTCAGCAAGTTCGCCTCCGAATATAACACGGGAATTTCCTCCGGCGATGTAACGGATAATACTTTAATTGTAGGCATAGACAGCAAGCGTGAGCTTGTGAATCATTTTCTAAGCAAAAAAAACAACAATACAATCATAATTACCACAATCCAAAAACTGAGCCGTGCCATAAGGGAATGTCGGGAAACTGAAAATAACAAATTCGAGAAGTTGAAGGGCGAGCATATCGTATTTATTGTGGACGAGTGCCACAGAGCCGTTTCCGATAAGGAAATGAAAGGGATTAAGAAGTTTTTTCCGAGGTCTACGTGGTTTGGACTTACGGGTACGCCGATATTCGAGGAAAACAAAAAAACAGATATGGGGACGTATGCGCGAACCACATATGACCAGTATGGGAAACTTCTTCATGCCTATACGACGAAAAACGCAATGGACGATAAATCCGTGCTGGATTTTCAAGTGGAATACCACTCTCTTATGAACCCAGAGGAAGAAGAACGGGTCTATATCAGTAAAATAAAAGAGCAGTTCCCCAATACCGACCCTGTTGCAAAACTCAATTCTATGAGTGAGACAGAAAAAGAATCGCTTTTAGAAACCGCTGATTTTGAAAACGAAGATTATATCGAAACCATGCTCAAGAAGATGTTCCGTCATCAGTCCGTGCTGGAGAAATTCAAGGTTGTAGATGGCTTGCCAACTATGAGCGGCATACTCACAACCCATTCAATCGCGCAGGCAAAACGGATATATCACAAGCTGATGGAGTTGAAAAAATCCGGCAATTTGATCACGGGCAATCCGCTTGACGAGAGAAGAAGGTTAAACGACCCGTACTTCCCCCGTGTCGCCATAACATACTCCATTTCTGAGAATCAAAGTGAAATGAATAAGGCGCAGGAAGAATTACTCGAAATAATGCGCGAATACGACGCTGTGTTTGGAACCCATTATGCGGACGGCGCTAAGAGCGCCAGGAAAAACGCTGAAAACGGCGAAGCCGAAATAGACGATTCAAATTACAATCAAAACATCAATAATCGCCTTGCGCGAAAAGGCGCACAATACCAAAAAGACGGTCAGTGGTTAGACCTTGTAATCGTTGTGGAACGGTTGTTGACGGGCTTTGACGCGCCAACCATCCAAACGCTGTATGTGGACAAGGAATTGAAGTGGCATGGTTTATTACAGGCGTTTTCACGCACAAACCGTAATTACTCCGGCAAGAATATCGGTATGATTGTCACATTTCGCAAACCAAAAACAATGGCTGACAATGTGCGGGCCGCCATTAAGCTGTTTTCAAACGAAGCGAGGGATTGGGAAAACCTTGTGCCGAGGCAGTACGCCGAAGTGCGGCAGGAGTTAAAATCTGCACATAAAGCCTTTACAAAAGCCCGTAAAGAATTGCAACAAGACCCTAACGACTTAAAAAAACGTCTTACTGTCATAAAGAATTTTCAAACTATGAAGAAGCTCGGTGAAGCCATAAAGAGCTATGAGGAGTTTGAGGAGGACTTTGGGGTGTTGTCAGCAATAACCGATACGATAACCTCTGAAATAGGGCATATTGAGAACCTTAAAGCGGAAGTCAAAGAGGAACTTGAAAATCAGGACGTGGGCGGCGAGTACATATATGACGTACTCGAAATAGAGTTTTCCGCCGACCAGAGGGCGACCATTGAAGAAAAAATAGACAGCTATTATATAGCGCAGCTTCTCAAAGACATAAGAAATGAGAGCAGCCGCCGAAAATTCGATGAAATCATCAAGGGTAAAACGCCTGTCGTTAAAGAGGCATACGAACAGGCTTTAAGCGGCATTGACGATGAGCAGGAGATTTTAGACAGCGTTGAACACCATTTCAGGCAGGCGATTGAGGAAATCATTGCGGAAACCGCCGCCGCCTTATGCGTACCGAATGAGGATTTGCGGATAAGTTTGAATGAGTACAACAGAGATAAAGGCGAAGTACCGTACATCAACGTGATTATCTCTAAATCCACTTTAACTAAGGACGAGTTCGAGCGCGTCTTTAACAGGAAATTCAGAGAGCGTCGGCGCGTTATCGAAGAATACTGGAAAAAGGCAATAGAGGATAAATTGCTGCCTTTAAAAGATGAACTCGCGAATTTTGCAAGCGAGCTAAAGGCCGTATTAAATAAAAAGGACGAGGTATGACCATGAGCTTGCTAAACAACCAATTATGGGCTTCGGCTGATATACTGCGCGGCAAAATGGACGCGAGCGAATACAAAAACTATCTTTTGGGACTGGTATTTTATAAGTACCTGTCCGACCAAGAGCTTCGCGCTGTCTATGAAGAAGAACACGGCAACGCCGCCGAATACCCGAGCAGAGAAAAACAATTTGCGGGCTTGTTGGACTGGTATAATGACGATGCTGAGGATATTAGATATATAATTTCCAAGAGGCTGGGCTATTTTATCAAGCCGGATAACCTTTTTTGCGCGCTCAGAAAAAAGGCGAGCGAATACGACCTGCAAATGTCGGACATTCAAAACGCCTTTCTCGAGCTTAGTAAGCAAGGCGAGCATTTTACGGGATTGTTTGACGATGTTGATTTAACATCTACCAAGCTGGGTTCTAACGCGCAGCAAAGGAATGTAACCATCACAGAAGTGATAAAAACGCTAGACGAGATAAATCTATTTGGGCATGACGGCGACGTTATCGGCGACGCATACGAATATCTCATCGGGCAGTTCGCCGCCGGCGCGGGTAAAAAGGCGGGAGAGTTTTACACGCCCCAAGCCGTCAGTAAAATTATTTCTGAAATTGTGTCCATAGGGCAAGAGAATACCGCGCCGTTTCATATATACGACCCGGCTATGGGTTCGGGCTCCTTGATACTCAACATCCGAGGACATGTTAAAAATCCTCTGCAAGTCCATTACCACGGGCAGGAACTTAATACAACGACATATAACCTCGCCCGAATGAATCTGATTCTGCATAACGTGGAACAGGCTCAAATGCGCCTTAGAAACGGCGATACGCTTGACGAGGACTGGCCGACTGACGAGCCGTATCTGTTTCACAGCGTCGTTATGAATCCGCCGTACTCAGCCATATGGAGCGCGGACGACAAGTTTTTGTCCGACCCGCGTTTTGAGCGTTTCGGGAAACTCGCGCCCAAGTCAAAAGCGGATTTTGCGTTTTTATTGCACGGCTTCTATCATCTTAACGATAAAGGGACTATGGGAATCGTATTACCGCATGGCGTTTTGTTTAGAGGGGCTTCGGAGGGTACAATCAGAAAAAACCTGCTTGAAATGGGCGCGATAGACGCCGTTATCGGTCTGCCGCCAAATATTTTCTATGGAACGAGTATACCGACCGTTGTGCTGATTCTTAAAAAGAGCCGCAGTAAACGAGATGTCCTGTTTATCGACGCCTCAAAGGACTTCGAGAAGCAAAAGAATCAAAACAATCTGCGCCCGGAGGATATACGGAAAATTGTAGACGCTTACAAAAAGCGCGACAGTATACCAAAGTACGCCCACTTAGCCGATTATGACGAGATTGTCCGCAACGACTATAATCTCAACATTCCCCGCTATGTGGATACCTTCGAGGAGGAAGAACAGATTGATATTGTGGCTCTTAGCCGGACGATAACTGACCTCAACGCACAAATAAAGCAGAACGACGCGGCGTTTTTAGCTCTGCTTGACGAGCTTGCCGTAACGGACGGAACGAGAGAACTGATAGAGGCGACAAAACGCATTTTTGCGTAAAAAGGGTAAGCGGATACAAGCTCTCAACGGCGGAAGATATTGAGCGCCATATTAAAGCAAAGTACGAAACTGAGCCAAGTGAGGTAAACACAGATGGGGGATAACATGAAGCAAGTACCGGAAATTCGTTTCAAGGGCTATACTGCCGATTGGGAACAGCGGAAGTTGGGGGAGATTGCGGAGTCTTTTGAGTATGGTCTTAATGCGGCAGCGTGTGAGTACGACGGCGAAAACAAATACCTCCGCATTACGGACATTGACGATGAAACCCACGAATTCAACACAGATGCTTTGACTACGCCTAATGTAGATTTCTCCAATGCAGAAAACTACACCTTGAAGGAGGGCGATGTTCTGTTTGCCCGGACAGGCGCGAGCGTCGGGAAAACCTACCGTTACAAGGCATTTGACGGTCTTGTATACTTCGCCGGGTTCTTAATCCGTGCTAGAATCAAGCCCGATTATGATACTGAATTTGTCTTTCAGAACACTTTGACAAGCCGATACAACCGCTACATTGCGATAATGTCACAGCGTTC
>JAISGK010000034.1 GCA_031263155.1 Clostridiales bacterium | reverse complement strand
CGCAGGTTGGTTATATTGCCAATGGCGGGTGGTATGTGTCCTGTCAAACTTTGTCCGGTTAACCCGATAGCGGTGATATCCGCCAAATCCGTTTTACCTGTTAGGCTGTTAATAGATTTCCCTTGTCTATTAAGGATATCTTCAACAGCGTTTATGAACCAATGCTGCCCATCGCAGTCGCGCAGAAAAGATTCCGCAAAAGGAGTCTGCGGCTTGGGGGTAAGGTTAGCCGCTTGAGCCAAGAATGGATTTGAAAAGGAGATGCTGGTAAAGGTAAGTGTGAACAGAAGAATGTGGGCAAACAACGTGGAAGCTAAAAACTTTGCCATGTATTTTTCTCCAATGTCTTTTATTTTTATCAATAATATAACATTAGTGGAGATTATACAATAGATTTACAATAATTTTTTTGTAATTTTTTTGCAGCCAAATATTAACGCGCGAGTCGCCGATGTAATAATTTCGTCCTTCCCGCTGCTTAGAAGTGGTCGGCTAATCCCAGCATTGGCATACACACGCGCAAACGGCAACTCACCAGGTAACGCCTCGGCAATAAATTCTTCACGGAGCTGTTTCACAGTTTTTGCCTCCAGCGGCATAGCAATTCCTCCTGTCCGATTGCTATGCCATATTATAACAAAACTGTAAACTATCTCCTCGAACGATCTGTTAACTATCTGGGCGGTTTGTACACACCCACCAATCATAATTCTAAAACGCTTTGCGCTCCATCAGCTCCAGGCATAGCGCGGTATTAAGTTTCGCCCTTTCGGCCTGGCGTCGGCCCGCCTTTTTGATCTCCCCGGCTATTTTCTCTTTATTATTCATGATGTTATCCGCGTAGATCGCAAGAGCCTGCCAATGAAAGTCTTCTACCAGTTTATAGAAATGTTGATGTAATGTCTCCATCATAGCCTTTACTTTAGAATCGTATACCAAACCAATTAACGGCGTGCCCGTAGTGGCGGCGTATATGAGGGTGTGCAATCGCATTCCCAGCATAAACTCCGACATGCCTATAGCCCCCCATATCTCGTCTGTCGTATATTTTTCACCGAAAAATACCGAAGGCTGTTTCATAAGCCCCATAATACGCCGAGATATCTCTGTATCGTCCGACGGGCGCATAGGTATAAACAGCGCGGTAAAACCGTAACGTTCGCCTACATAGTCGCAAAATCGCGCTATCTCTTCTTCAAAGCCAAGCATGTTGTACCGCCACTTGCGCACAGAAACGCTGAAGAATTTTTTGCCAAACAGCTCTATCCTGCCCAGCACGGCGTCAATATGCGTCTGCTCAACATCGCCCAGGCTAAACGCGGCGTCCGCAGTGATTATAGCGCGGGGGGCGTTCACTCCAAAATGATTTAGGGTTTGCTCGCTAAATTCGTCGCGCAGGGTGATTAGATCAACATTGTTGAGAATGGGCGCAAGCCGGTCTATGTTTCGCTGTTTTTTTACAGGGCCTATACCGTTGGCGTAAAGCATTGTCCGTGTGCCTTTGCTATGGGCAAAGGCTATAAGCCACAGATAGTATAAAAGAGATTGTGTGCTTGTGACATCCTGAATGAGATTGCCACCGCCGGTAATAAGTATTTTGGCGTTGGCGATAGCGCGTGTCAGCGCTATGATGTTGTAGCGATTAACAGCGCACACATTGTGCTGATCAGCCGTTTGCCGGGGGCGCATGGAAAGAACGGTTATGGCCACGTTGGGGCGTTCGGCCTTAAGCCCGTCTATAATAGCTTTTAGCATAGTGTCGTCGCCGTTGTTGTTAAATCCATAGTAGCCGGAAATGACAGCGTCTATGGGGCGGTCGAAACCTCTCACGGTTTCATAGAGCTTCAGCGCGTCTCGGCACATGCGATCAACAGAATAATATTCGATAACGACGGATCGGTTGTATCGACCGATCGTCTCGCGCCCTTCGGCATCCATGTTTAGAAGTTTGCGTATGTCATCCGTCAATTCGCGGGTATCCGTTTCCGGACAACCACGACAGGTGAAGTTGGTATTTATGCCAAGCTGGAGTTTTTGCGCCTCAAAAAGGCCAATGTACCCCGGCGCTCCGGCAAGAACGACAGGCAGCTCACACGCCATGGCTTCCAGCGCGGCGCGTGATATGCCTACAAATATAGTGCCCAGCCTTAAGCATCTGCTAATATCGGCGCGCGGGCCAGCGAATATTACAAACGACTTTTCTTCATTGCAGCGCCGCACAGTACGGGCGATGTTGTTCGAGTCGTCGCCGCCGCCAACTATGAGCAGTACAAGATTGGGGAACTCTGGAAGCAGGGCCTTTACCGCTTCCATTAGCTTATAGGTAACGCGGTTGTTTTTTCTGTCCATGCGGCACACATGTACAATAACTCGCGCGTTGGCAGGTATGCCAAAAGGGTTTTCAGAAGCGCGTTCCTCCGGCGAGGGAGCGTCATCGTTAATTGATTGGGATGGATCGAGCGGAGAGAATTTCTCCGTATCGATACCGTTAATGGTTAGCAGAATTTTTTCCGCTGGAACGTGATAAATGTCAATGAGGTATTTTCGCAAATCTTCGCTTACCGCAAGGGAGCCTTCTCCCCAGTGGGATAAAAAATTCCACGGAAAACTTGCGTTAAAATCCCAGTGCACCGTGGTAACAAAGCGGAAGTGCAGCGTCCGCCTCAACAATTCACAAATAAACGCGGGTATGCGGGCGTGGGCGTGCACCAGCTTTATGTTATTATCGCGTATCGTCCTCTTAAGGATAAAATAGGAGCGGATGATATTGGAAACGCGCTTGTTGTGCAGCGGCACAAGAATGTGGTGAATGCCCGCTTCGATAAGCTCTCTCTCGTATACGCCGCCGTTGGACGCGACAAACACGTCAACCCCGCTTTTTTTCAGCGCCTTGCACAACTCCAGCACGTGCGTTTCCGCTCCGCCGATATTCAGCCCCATCAACGCCATTAGTATTTTGAAATTTTCCATGTTATACCTCATTTGTCAAAGCAAGCCAAAAAGCTGGCGCACTCTACGAGGGCCATCATTCACAAAGAGTTGGCGGGCTGTTGGTCTGTCGTGGGAGAACTCGTCGGCGTATCCTCCATTTTGTCTTTGTCTGTCTTAAACAGATGCCAGCTATCTACCAGCCATTCACCTTCCGGCCTGGCAAGCTCGGCGGAAAAATCCAGCGATATAGGTTTGCTTACAATGCTAAGGGTAAATGTCATTTGGCCGTTCAGAATAATGCCGGTCTCTTTTATGCTGGCCAGTTCGTATTCGTCTATAGCTATTTCATAACTCTTTATTTCGTCAATAAGGTTATCCATGCCAGGGATGAGTATGCCCAGCAGATTGGTGAGGGCGCGTAGATCTTCCCCCAGCAAGACCTCAAAAGCCTTCGACTGATCGCCGAATGTCTGCGACATACTGGCCGTCATAAACGGCTTGGCCGTTTCAGAATCAGCATTAACAAGGGCGTGAAGAACCGTTTCGGTGGCGTAGTGTATCTCCTGTTTTTGCGCGGCTATTTCACGGGCTATGTACGCGTCATACATCTGCAACCCAACATAGCCAAGGGCCGCTATTAGAGAGAGCGCGACGAGAACAACAGCCGTTTTGGCTAAAACTCCGCCGCCTTTTTTTCGCCGCCCGTTGGTTTTGGGAATGACAATAGGGTCAAGGGCGGGGCCGGATGTATTTTGCAGTTTTGCGCCGCACATGTTACAAAAAACAGCGTCATCTGGAAGTTTTGTGCCGCATTTATCGCAATACACAGGTATCCCTCCAATTTTTATAATGTGCGTTTGACGGTTCTCGCCACGCATAATCATTGGTGAGACAAACCGTTTGCGCGCCTCGTTACCTTCTTAGAATGTCCAGCTCGCGCACGGGGTACTCAACCTCAAGCCGTAAAAGCTGCTTGGGGTGTGGCGCGTGGAGCACACGTTCTCCGTCCATCGTGCTTAAACCAGCAATAACCTGCTTAAAGTCGCTTCTGGAAGATGTAAGAAACTCCAGGGTTTCTCCCACGCTAAACTTTCCGCGCTGTTCAATAATAGCGCATCCTGTGGATTTGTCATATGATTTTACAACCGCGCAAAAGTCCGAACGCGCGACCGATCCTTCTGGAGGCGCGGCGCCATCATTGTCGTAGCTAATCGAGTCGGCGGACAGTTTTCCGTCAAAAAAACCAGCGGTAAATTCCCGGCGACTTGTCTTTTGCAGCTCAGATATATAACTGGGGAGGTTGCTGCGATACAATTCGGGGTCATAAAAGTAATCGTCTATCGCGTCGCGGTACACGCGCGTAACCGCCGCCACATATGCCATGGATTTCATGCGTCCCTCTATCTTGAACGCCGCGACGCCCGCGTTAATAAGCTCGGGCAAGCGCTGCACAAGGCACAGGTCTTTGCTGTTCATAATATATGTTCCGCGCCCATCTTCTTCAACGGGGAAATATTCGCCCGGTCGGGTTTCTTCCAAAAGTGAATACCCGTAGCGGCACGGATGAGCGCATTCGCCGCGGTTGGCACTGCGCCCGGTCATATATAGGCTAAGTAAACAGCGTCCCGAATAAGCGGCACACATCGCGCCGTGAACGAAGGTCTCAAGCTCAACGCTGGGTTCGCGTTGGTGAATTTCACTAATTTCGTTTATTGACAGCTCTCGTGCCAATATAACGCGCTTTATGCCCAGTTTGCCCCAGAACGAAACCGCTCTGTAGTTGTGGGTGTTGGCCTGTGTGCTGATATGTATATCCATATCGGGCAGCACTTCATGAATAAGGTTAATAACGCCGGGGTCAGAAGCTATGAGCGCGTCCACGCCCGCTTGCCTAAGATCGATAATGTAGTTATACAGCCGCTCGAATTCGTTGTTGTGGGCAAACACATTAACGGCTACATAGACTTTGCCCCGCATGGTATGGGCAAAGTCCGCCGCTTGCTTAATATTTTCAAGCTCAAAATTCTTTGCGTGGGCACGAAGGCTAAATTCCGAACCCCCTAAGTAGCACGACGTAGCTCCGAACATAAACGCCGCGCGTAAACGCTCGAAGTCGCCTGCGGGGGCCACCAGCTCTGGTTTTTTTATCATCAGTATTTTAGGCGACGGATACCCCTACTTTTAAGTATGGGGAGGAGTCGCCCCTCCTTTCGGTCAATATAGTATTGCGGCTTTCAAGCTGTTTGAGTTTCTTGCAACTGATGCCTGCTGACAATTTTTGCCCATCCAGTGTGCGGATATCAAAACTACCGCTGGATCGTCTCCCAAATACAAATCCCTCTCGACCGTCTGGCATACGTACTTTATCAAACAATTGGAATCCGTGGACGTATTTAGGCGTTTGATTTGCTTTGCGAATACCGCCTTTTAGGATAGTCGCCTTATGCAGTTGCCTGTTATGGCGGCGCACAGCTTTTTGTTG
>JAISGK010000011.1 GCA_031263155.1 Clostridiales bacterium | reverse complement strand
GTCATTAGAGTTTAGAATCTCGTTTGTCGATTCCGATTCGAGATTTGTCTCGGTTTTGGGAATCAAATCGTCGTTTCCACCAGAATGATACATGTTTCCCCCTAAAATATATTATGAACGTATTGTTCATTTATATAATGCGCTCAACATGCTCGTCTTTTCAAGGAAAACAGATCTACAAAATCAGATTTAATTTTACAGATTAACCACAAACGTGCAAAAATAATAAAATAATGCGTGTCAGGGGGGGCGTATAATTTGACACACATCAGCCTCTGATCCGCATATTGTATTGTGTCGGGAAACCGCGCAAGAATTTGTACCGAAAGCAGGGAAGAGGTATAATTACCTCAATTAACCGCGCAAGGCGAAATATCGGTACATAGCAGGATACAAAACAGAGGGGAAAGCATATTTCATACATGGGAACTGCGGAAGACGGCCGCTCATGCGTTGTATTAGCGCGGGGCGGCCGATATTTGTTCTGTATACGAGCAGGTATGACTGCGAATTTTTTGTTTTTGCAGAGCTAATCCGCGAGAAAAAGAATATTGCTCTGTCAGAGAATACAATGAGGAGCATATTCAAAGCATCTGGCATAATATACCCAATGGCTTTGGTTTCATGGTAGTAACCCACTTAAATTGCGCACACACAATATTGTTGTTGACAAGGCGATTGAACGTACGCTATAATAACATTGTAAGTGTTGAGGCTGATTTTAGTTCTTCGCGCGAGTGGCTCAGTGGTAGAGCATCGCCTTGCCATGGCGAGGATCGCGGGTTCGAATCCCGTCTCGCGCTCGACTTTGTTTCAAACATTTTTTCCTTGTGGGGTTTCGCCCCGCTTTTTTTGTATGGCCAACTTCTAAAAGCGCCAAGTCTAAACGAGGTGGCAAAATGACGCATGACGCAATGGTATCACTTTTGAATAAGTTAGATGAGACGTACCCGACCGATATTAAATGCTTTTTGCAATACGAGGAGCCATGGCAGCTTCTGGTCGCCACAATACTTAGCGCGCAATGTACCGACGCGCGCGTTAACACGATTACGCCTGTGTTATTTACGCGGTACCCCAGCGTGGAGGCTCTTGCCGCCGCAGATGTAAACGCTGTGGCGGAAATAATCAAATCGGCGGGATTTTTTCGCACCAAGTCCACGTACATAGTATGCGCCATGTCAGCGCTTGTCACGCGTCATGCCGGTCAAGTGCCAAACGATATGTCGTTACTTACAAATTTACCCGGAGTAGGGCGAAAGACGGCCAATCTTATACGCGCCCATGTTTTTAACATACCAAGTGTGATAGTAGACACGCATGTAAAGCGTATAGCCAAACGTTTGGGGCTAACTGAAAGTGATGACCCCAATGTAGTAGAAAAAGATTTGTGCCGCCAACTCCCTCAAGAACACTGGTCACGGCTTAATACACAGCTTATTACCCACGGGCGAGGCATATGCAAGGCACGCAAACCCAGCTGCTCTTCCTGTGGGTTAGTGGAGTTTTGCCCCAGTAAATTATAAAAACCTCATGGGGAGATAATACTAACCCAAAGGAGGTTTTTTTATTGTCAAACGGACTATTCACAAAAGCGGCAATCGGCGTGACAGTCGGATCGCTTAACGGTTTGTTTGGTGCGGGCGGCGGGACGGTACTCGTACCCGCATTAGAGAAACTAGTACACATGGAGGTACACAAGGCGCACGCGACGGCCATAGCGGTTATTCTCCCTCTCTCTTTAATAAGCGTGTTCATTTATGCGAACGCGGACACACCTTGGTCCACTATTTTTTGGGTGTCGAGTGGAGGCGTGCTAGGTGGGGTTATTGGCGCTCGAGCGCTTAACAAGATAAAAACACGTATGTTGTACAAAATATTCGGTTTGTGTATGATAGTCGCGGCAATTAGGATGATATTGGGATGAGCGTGGGAATAGGCGAGATATCGCTATACGTTTTAATCGGGCTTGCCTCGGGCATAATAAGCGGGATGGGTATTGGAGGCGGTTCTATTTTGATACCGGCGCTGTGTGTTTTTTTTAGCATGGATCAGCACCTCGCGCAAAATATAAACCTGCTGTACTTTTTGCCCACCGCCGCCATCGCGCTTATCACACACGCAAAGCAGGGCAACATAGAAAAAAAGCCACTTATGCCCATAATACTTTTTGGTTTTTTGGGGGCGGTAGCGGGTTCTATAGTAGCGGTTAAGATGGATTCATCTTTGCTGCGCAGGTGCTTTGGATTTTTTTTGCTGGCAATGGGAATATACGAGTTATTTAGAAAACCGATTGAAAGGGGCAAGGTTCATGACGCAGTTCGATAACTTTGATCAAATGAAACAAGAATTTAGCAATGCGGACATAGATCGCAAGGTACAAATGTATGTTACGGCGGAAGGCCTCACGCAAGATCAGTACAAGGATTTGCTGAAAATGTTTCCGGTGGATCAGCTATCACGCCTAGAGCAGGCGCTTCAATAGACTTGGACTAAAACTCTTGAGACTCTTGCATCATTTTCACGTTTTTTTAAGGCGTTGGCCATTTGACATAATGGTTAGCGCCTTTTTGCGCGCGGATGAAAGGTTAGGCGCAATCTAATCTGGCATTCTTGTTGTCTTGGTTGGGATTCTTCCGGTTTAGCAATTGTCCAATAAGGAGAACATATGATTGTATAGTAATTTTATCTATAGCCAAGGCATTAATCCTTTGGAGGTGCTTTTTTAAATATGTTTGACTTTGGCGCCGCGAATACGGCGGTGAGTGAGGATACGCAAACTATGTTTTTTTTCTATAGCCCGACGGAGCGACGCATTGTGTCGGGCGGCGGCGAAGCGACAGAAAATTGCGTCGAGGAGCTAAAAAACAGCGGAATCGTCGCTGTCAAATCGGCTGGAGGGTTTCTGTTAACATGTTCGCCTTTTTCACGCGAGGCCGTGTCACGCGTACGTGCGCTTACCTGCGCCAGGCATGAGGAGCTTTTTCTCGCGCATCCAGATATCGCGTCGATAGAGCGCGTTTGCTATGTTAGCGCTTACGAACGCCATCTTCTGCTCTCGCCCGAAACTCCCATTCTTATGTTGCGGCTTAAAATGCGTCCATACCCGCACAATCTTTGTTGTGGCGCGTATATCGGTTGCAGCATACCATCGGGAATTTTGCGGCAAATTACACGCGATGTAGGCACAATAGTATTTACTTATGCGCGCGTTGTTGATATAAACCGATTGACAGATCGGCTGTCGGCGGGAACTGTTATTCATCGTGATTTGGATATGCTGCGGTTTATGAACGAGAATAACATACCCGCGCTGACCAATGAGATTATGATAAGTCGCTGCGCCGAAGAGACGGTTATTCAATATATTGGCGGCAAGCCTATTTTTTTGACCCGTGGGCGTGGGTACTCGCAACAAACTGTAGCTCTTCCGATGTCTCAAGACAATGGCACGGTCCTTGCGGTCGGCTCGGATGAAAATAACGCGTTTTGTATTAAAGTGGATAATCAATACATGCTTAGCCAGTCGCTAGGCAATGCAGCGGTAAAATGTAACCTGGAATACGCCACGCAAGTTGTGCGCGACCATTTGGATATAATGGGTTTGCCCAATCGTTTTGCCGTCGATGCCAATCCTGGCTGCTACAGCGCGGACATTGCCCGAGACGCGGCGGATGTGGGTGACGACACAAACAATGATCATACGAGTGCGATTGTCCTCAATGCGAGTGAACACACGGACGATCAAGATTCCGTAAGTGTTGGCTCCATAGCTCCGAATGTAGACCAGGGGTATCTCGAGCGGGGCATTAGCTTCTCAGACGCGGAAAAGCTACCGATAGATATAGTGTATATACAGCATCATCAAGCGCACGTCGCGTCTGTTATGGCGGAGCAAGGGTTAACAGAATGTATAGGGCTGGCCTTTGATCATGGTGGCATGGGCCTGGATGGACGCGACTGGGGCAGTGAATTTTTCATAATGAGGCAGCGGGTTGCCGAGAGAGTTGGGCATTTGTCATATGTTACGATCCCCGGCGACGCATCGCTGTTAAACGACGCGCGCACGACAATGCAGTGTTTTTTGACTGAACACGGCCTGTGTGAAGACAGTACGATATTTTCGGCAACGCTTAAAAATAACATTAACACAACGCAAACATGCAGCATGGGGAAATTATTTGATGTGGCGGCGTGCTTAGTGGGTATTGCCGAGGACACTAACGACTGCGTGGCATCGCTGGAGCGCGAAGTAGAAATCGCGCAAGAGCAGCAGCTTGCGCACATAGACATGTCGTTTGAGATCAGCGATGAAGCCGGGGTCTTTATCATCAACAGCAGCGAGATTTTGCGCACTTTGTTGTCTGTTAACAATCCTATAGAGATAATACACGGAAAAGTAGTAGGCTGGTACTCAGCGGATTATAGGAGGGCGCTGGCGCTGGGATTTTATCACGCGGTATCCGCCATGACGGTCGAGATATGCACACGTATAAAAAAGCGAGCGGGATATAACAAAGTTTGTGTGGCGGGCGATATGATGAAGCAAAAGTTTTTTGCCGAAATGTTGCTTAAAGACCTGGCAAATGCCGCGTTTGAGGTGTCCCGCAACGAGATATTCCCTCCCGGAGACTCGTCTATAGCGGTTGGGCAGGCATGGCTCGCGCGGGAATTCTCTCCAATACCGTCAACCTCCAGCTAACCGCTGGCCAAGTCTATCAGTATCAACTCAATGCCCGCGACAGCGCGGGCAATACGACCCAGCTTAAACTCACTGATGAGGTAGCGGCCAGCTATATCCCCACCATCACCCTCTTTACTAGCCTAGCCTATGTATCTATACTGCAAGTAACGTTCATTTTAAGCGTTACGAGGCCTTTTGGCTGGATATGAAGTTGATTTGGACAAAGAACGGGAAGAAAGGATTTTACTTCGTGAAAATTTTGATTGATACCAAAAAGAGGCAGGGTAGAGGAGATGGGTAACTTCGCCCAATATTGTTTTTATGAAGTTGGGGAAATGCCGTATCAAGAGCCACCGGTTTAGGATTGAAGTTTTCCTAAACTACCACTGCTGACAAGATGTTGTCAGTAAGAATTGATTTTATCACACTTAAAATGTCGCATTACTTTTCCAGTTAACGGTATGTAATTTGTCAATGCGCTCAAAGTGGCGGAGGTTATTGGTTACAAGGGTATATTCGTATGTCAGGCAGAAAGCGGCGATAAAAATATCAGCGTCATCAATCAGTTCGCCACGCTGTGAAAGATCAGCATAAATGAGTGCCGCTTGCTGCCACACCGGTCGGCTAAATTCTAATGTTCCGGCTTCTTCACATAAAATTTCAAATTGAGTTAGCATTTTTTTGAGTTTCTGCTCCATCAGCCATCTTTCAACCTCGTATCGGACAATCGGTAAAATAATAAACTCGTGGCCTTGATCGGCTGTACGGCGATAATTAGCAATAACCTCAGCCTCTTTTTTAAGCATGTAAGAAACAATATTGCTATCCAGTACATAAATCATAGGTCCAGATCCCTTCCGATATTGACTTGATTGTTTTCAAATTGAGCTATATCAGCGTCAGTAATTGCTTCATCATCAATAGCCCCTATCGCCGCAAAAAATCTTTCAAAGGCTGCTCGCTGGGTTTTGCCTGTGGTATCAGGCGATGATGCTGTACATTTATTGCGAACAATATTAACAACTTCTACTAAGTCTCTGCCCGCCAAGTCTATCATTAGAATAATGGGCTGACCATTATTGGTCACCACCAGTTCGCCATCACGTTGTAATTGACTGATGACGGTTTGCGGCTCTCTTGAAAGTGCTCGCATTGGCATAAATTCCATATTCATCGCACTCCTTTCGATTGGTCAGACAAAATGATATTATATAGTCTGACATTTGTCAACTAACTTTTTTTCAGCCCGTCTCATGCTAATTTTAAATCGTGGGATTACGCCAGCTTCCCTCTCAAACTTGCTTGTCCTTGGAAAATCGGCCTTGACACAGGCCAAGCAATGGATTATAATGCGTAAGAAGTTCAGAAGCCATACGCACCCTTAGCTCAGTTGGTAGAGCAACTGACTCTTAATCAGTGGGTCCAGGGTTCGAGTCCCTGTGGGTGCAGCATAAAAACCTTGTTAAATCAACCTTTGGATTCAGATTTAACGTAGGTTCAAAGTGAATTAAAAGTCAGGCGGATGTGGCGGAATTGGCAGACGCGCAAGATTCAGGTTCTTGTGGGGGCAACTTCGTGCAGGTTCAAGTCCTGTCATCCGCATGAAGATAATTAACGAGATATGTGCATGTCAAGTTGGGAGCCTAAAAAACGGGCTTCCTTTTTGATTTTAAAGGGTTTTTGTCGTAGCCGTGGGACAGGCTCGTGAGTGAAATTTGGATATGAGAAAAAAGGCATCCAAACTACCTTAATTAAACCATTAGCTTTTGCTGTGATATTTTTTTGCGCAAAATGCAAAATAACACCCTATTTCGAGCATTATTGACAGCTACAATAGTTTGTAGTATAATTACTACAAGATTTGCTATGAGGAGTGTTTGCTATGAAAGAAGCCACATTGAATATAAAATTATCTCAACAGCTTTATGATGCTGTCAAAGTCGAGGCTGCCAAGTACAAGGTTTCTACTGCCGCTTACGTTCGGGCTGTTCTGGCGCGGCAGGTTTTCGGCAAGGAAACCGCAGAAATAATGGGTCAAGAATTCCTCGTTATAGACAAAGATGGCAGTTTTATTTTGGATTTATAATTGCCTTTTATTTTGTTAGATAAATACGTCTAGCGACGGAAACCAAGTTTGTTGAAGGGAGGGCTTGCATAATGCGGAAAGCATACGACACGATTTTATCCGATTATGTGGATGCTGACGCTGCTGGAAAAAGCGGTGGATTTGAGCCATATCGTTATGAATGCGCTTGTTGCTGGGAAGAAGTACATTTATGTGCTGCCGACAGCAGGAACCAAGCCACTCACTTCAGACATCGCAGCGGCAACAACAATGTTGAATGCGAAAACTATCTTGGTTATCGTAATGCGATTATCCGCGATGCTGTTTCTCGCCGAAATGTACGAGATAAGATAGAGTTCTATTTTTCGAACGCAACAAAAATGTTCAGCATAGGCGTGAAATTTAGTGCAGACGAAATTTTATCATATGAACAGAGTGGGGCATTTTTTCAGGTTGGAACAGCATCTACCTCCAAACCTATAATTTCAATTCCGATAAACGGCAGCAGATTCATCCCTGATGTATCTGAGCTAATTCCCATAAATGAATTTTCGTGGGAATATAATGTTTCTTCTACAAATGATTCTAAGCAGCGGAAATATGAAGTGTTTCGCAAAGATGGACGCGGGAATCTGTACCCGTCATTCTTTAAAATACAGGCAGATGGTGATGATAATGTTTTTCAGGCGAAACTTGTGCGAACTGAAACGCTATACACTAACACCCCATACCTCTTTGTGTTTACGCATCCGTACTACACGTTGAGCTTTCAGAGCGATGTGAAAGTAGGGCGCACATTTAGATTTAGTACCATGAATAGAGACTTTTCCGGTGCCATTGTTACATTTACAAGCAAGACTGCAAAAGTCGAGCAGCAGCTTAAAACATGGAAGTATCAATTAGAAGCCAATGAAACGCTTACCTTGCTATGGCCGCCATCGCCGCAAATCAATGACACACTATCCATCAATGAAAAAAGTGTGTACATATTCTCTTCTTTTGAAATGCAGCCGCACGGTAATATAAATGTCAGTTCGAAGGACATTATTAGACTTGATGGTGGTGTTTCAAAAATCTTGGTAAATGTTAGGACTAAGCTGTATAGAAAGAATGTTGAATTGTCGATTGCCAAGCATGAAGGCTTGATAAGTGAATATGACACTATTTTTCTCACAAAAGAGTCTTCAAAGAAATTCATAGCGCCTGACAACGCGACGTATCTATTCAATCGTTCTGGCGTTTCTCCCATGAGCCGGGGTGCGACTGTATTGTTGACCGCTACAAGCGAGGTACGTCATTTCTCGTTTGGCTATCTTGACCGTATCATTACTTCTGCAAACAATGGTGTATCGTGGGATAGTGAACGCATACTCCAAGACGTTTTGATGTACTACAAGAGAGAAGAGCAATTTAACCGGGGCGACTATGAGTCGCTTGCCCTCAGTCTTATAGCGTTTCAATACATAAAATCCTGTGAGAATACAGGCAGGATAAACTCTGCTGCGAAACGCTTTATCGAGGAGGGGCGTATATGAACTACCTTCCTATGCTGACTGATGATGAACTCAAATATGTCTGCTCGGTGATTCCACTACAGGAGTCCGTATGGTATTTTAAGAGATACCCTAAAGACTTTGCAAAAATAATGCCTGGATTTCGAGCGACAAGTCTAAGAAGCCAAGAACAGGTAAGTGCCGTACTGTTTAGAAGTCGCAATAAACCATTTATTTCCTCATTCATTGAGAATCACATTAGTCGATGGATTGAGGAGATACAACGAGAGATTTCTCTTATAACGGATAAAGGTGAAAGTAAAGAGTCTGCGTGGTTACAAACTTTACCATTCTGCTTTTTTGTAGACGAAATAAAAATCTTTTTTAAGCTGACAGGAGAAGAACAATCCGAAGAATATATTTCTCTACTTCGCCAAAGCATCAGAAGGATTAGAGATTTAGATATAGAGGATAAAGAACTAAAAAAATCTTTGAATGCAAAGGAGCAGGAGCAAGGTAGATATAAAAACGAGATAGAACGCATTCAAGTTGAGTTGGATAAATCGAGAAAAAAGCTGATAGAACGCTCTGTCGAAATCAAAGCACTCAAACGTACTAATGACGAGCTTGAAAGGCTAACAGAAGTTGTCTACGCCAAAGAGCAGGAAATCAAGACATTAGAAAAGATGATTCAAGAGCGCGATGTAGCAATAAAGCAATTGGAAGCAGAGTTGTCCGTCACTTTAGCTCAGCAGCAACTTGAAACCAGAATCAGAGAAGAATTTGAAAACAAGAAAAGCGCCAAACTTGTCGAGCAAGCAGCTTCTGCAAAGTCAAAACGCCCAAAGGATATAGATGAATTCCGGGATTACTTGGGCTACAACTTAGAGGATTTGGATATAGAAACGAGCGCCGAATATTATTCTCTGCTCAAGGATTATTTGTGTGATATTTTATTTGCTGGAAAGCCTATTCTTGTTAGCCGGTATACAGGCTTTTCACTTATGAAGTGTGTTTCGAATGCGCTTGTAGCTTCGCCTAATGTGGCCACATTTGTGTGTGCTCCAGATATTTCAGTAGAAGCAATTGATGAGTTTTTGTCTATTAAGAATCGCATTGTGTGCTTGGACAACTTTATCGGAAATTTTGACGAGGTTATGCTTTCTATAATCTGTGAAGGGCATAGAGATAAGATAATTTTCTTAACAGTCGCATATGATAAGACTCTTCGATACGTTCCTGAAGAATTCTTGAAATATTGCTACTACCTGAATGTTAACCGCATAAAAGCCTTTACCGAAGAGTGCGACTTGACGGAAGACCCGTCATCTGTAGAGGAGGTCGAAGCAACAATTTCTAACATTGCCTCTGATACGCTTTGGGCTCCGTTTCTCAAGGAAATTCTTGGCGAAGTTGCTGTGTGCAACGAACTGTCTTTGTATAAAAGTTCGTTGGTTTCAGATGAAGCAAGCATGTGTCGATTATTAGCTTTCGATATTCTTCCTTACTGTATGGATGTGCTTGGCACCGTTCCCCTCGTCGTTTCTGAGCGACTAAATAAGTACATAAGCGATAATGGAAGATGTCCCTACAAGGATTTATTCAGGAGGTGGTTTTTTTGAATAATGAGTTGTTGAAAGCAATGTCAAGGGACATGAACATTCCACGCTTCCGCAATGAGTCTGATGCGGCTTTTACCTGTAGGCTCTGTTACTCAGCATTGGGGCAATGGTGCTTAAATACTGGGCGAAATAAAACGGGGATCAAAAAAGGCACAACAAAACATAATCAGACCATTGTGCTTAATGAACTGTTGGAACGATATACTGGGTTGTTCCCATTTGTTTCGGATTATTTTGTAGATACAAGCAGTCAGCCAAGAAACATTTCCGTTTTTATTCGTAGAACGTATGAGGAAACAGGGCACTTGCTTACAGATGAAAACAATCATAATAAATTAACTAATTTCGGGAGATGCATGCCTCTTGGAAAAGACACATTATTTTTTGGTCTTCCGAACGAAGTTTACACAGTTAATGGGCTGGGAGTCTTTTCATCATCCACTTCATATGCAGTGGACGTTAAAGACTTCTTAATCCGGGATGATTTAACTTGCGAGGAATACTTTAAGGCGCAATTTGACCCGATAGATTTTTATGAAAGAGATATTGAACTTCACGAATTGGAGTTTTTTAATCCATTAGTAAAAAGCGTACTATCTAAGTCTTGGAACAAGAATTTGGAGACTGATTGCTCCGTGGCACGTAGGTTTGAAACGGGTCCTTTCTACCGAGTAATGAAAACTCCAAACGGCATTAGATTTGCGGACGAGACAGTAGAATCGCAATCTGACAATTTTACTTCTTACGAATACAGGCGACTCTATTTCGCAATGAAGAACCACTATGGGAACCCGATAAGAGTCTGGATCACCAAACTTGATGAAGAACACTCCAAAATCAGGGTAGGAGGTCACCTACCAAACCGCGAATATTATCTCCTGCTACTACTATCGTGGCCGGAGCGATCGGCTTTCGATAAAGCGAATTTCATCATAAAAAACCGCATCTTAGCAGAGGTGCTTGCTGTGCTTAAGAATATTGGTCTTGAGGCCAAAGGAGGACGTATCCATGAATAGCGCAAACGGAGTTCAGCAATATTATCAGGCGATCCGCGATAGACTGAGAAACTACATAAAATCAGATTATCTTGCTAACAGCGAGACGTTGTTGCTGTATGTCGATGACTTGTTAGGAGAATTATGTTCAGGACATACCAATATTGCCCGTGAACCTTATATCGAGACTTCGGCTTCGTATAAAAAAATCCCCAATGGTATAGTGAATTCTTCCCTTATTAAACCAGGGATCAAAGAATCATTATCCAAGCTAATCAAAGAAAATATTGGTATTTTTCCTGACCCGTTTGAGCATCAGGTTTTTGCGCTGGAACATTTTTTATCAGGACGAGATCTGTTTGTTTCCACTGGTACTGGTTCTGGAAAGACTGAATGCTTTTTGTGGCCGATAATTGCAAAGTGCTTTGACGAAGCCAAAAATCGCCCGAAGCAATTCAAGCAAGAGGCAGTTAGGACGCTGATAATATATCCTATGAATGCCCTCGTTTCTGACCAGTTAGCTCGTTTTAGAAAAATTATCGGCGGAGAAAAATTTCGAGAGATATTCACGTTGGATACTCAGGCTACGCGCATACCGCATTTTGGGATGTATACAGGAAGAACTCCCTATTCGGGCAACCCAAAATCAACAAGCAGCAAAGAATTAGCGGCCACTTTCCGAGAGAACTATCTTGTAGACGAGAACGCTGATGCTGATACGCAGCGTCGCCAACTCAACAATATTAATGGCTTGAATAGCATTAATAAGTACCCTGCTCGGTTTGGTGTAAATGGACTGGAAGTCTTTATTGAAAATCTTGAGAATAACATTCACAAACCCTCTCCATATGATGCGGAGTTTATTACCAGATTCGAGATGCAAAATTACCCGCCAGATATCCTGATTACAAACTACTCGATGTTAGAGTATATGCTCATGCGGCAACGGGAATCTAACATATGGTATAGAACAAAGGAATGGCTTGATTCCTCAGTCGACAATAAATTACTTATTGTGTTGGATGAGGCTCATATGTATCGCGGCTCAGCGGGTGGAGAAATTGCCCTCTTGTTAGAGCGCCTGTTTTATCGTTTAGGAATCACAAAAGAGCGAGTGCAGTTTATTTTGACAACGGCGAGTATGCCGCAAGGAGACCCGACTGCAATAAATGATTTCTATACGGAGCTGACTGATAAAGATGCTTCGTCTTGCGAGTTCTTGTTCGGCTCTAAAGAACCTGTTGCAGAAAAGTCGAAAATCAAAACAGACATAGAAGCATTAATATCTATCGGGACAGACCAAGTACAAGGAAAAGCTATAGAAACAAGAATTCGGGCATTTGCAAAAGCAGTATTCCATATCGACCTGCCCGTTTGCTATAGTTTGGAGCAAATACAGGCATGGTTATATGACAATTTGCCAAGGTACGAAGCATTTGTCATCCTGAATAAACTGTGTCGTGATGGAGCGAAGTCATACAGTGAAATAAAAGAAGCTTTGTTTGGCAACAAAGCGGGTGGTGACAAGGCTCTCGACGCTCTGTTGGTATTGGTTTCTCTTGCTGCCAAAGACGGAAACATTCTGTTTCCAGTAAGGCTGCATATGTTCCTTCGTGGATTGCAGGGATTGTATGCCTGTTCAAATCCGAAATGCACTTGTGCGAAGCACTCTGATAGAGAAAAGTTATCTCTTGGCAGAGTAATCTCCATTCCGAGGGACAAGTGCGAATGCGGTGGCAGGATTTATGAACTGGTTAACCATATAAAATGCGGAGCCCTGTATCTTCGCGTCTATGTTCAAAAAACGGAAGGTCAACCTTATTGGTATGTTTTCCCGCAGCGTGGACTAAACGGAGATACGAACTCTCTAAAAGAGATGTTGCTATATGTTGTCCCGCAAAATTATCAAAGGCGAAAGAACGACAAAATGGGTTCACTTGACCCATTGACGGGGAAATTATATATCTTCCCGCAAGAAGATGATACACTGCTCCCTGTTGTTTACAGCGAAAAATTCGATAATAAGACGCAGTCCTTCAATTTTGGGGTGTGCCCGAAATGCAAGAAATCTATGCCCTTAAAGAAACCTGTGGACTTGGCCACTAAGGGAAACATACCATTCTATAATCTTACAAAAGCACAATTCGAGCTTCAGCCCCCGAAGAAGGCTGAATTTATTAACGAAGGAAGAAAGGTGCTGCTATTCTCCGACTCTCGCCAGAATGCTGCGAAGTTGGCTTTGGATTTATCCAAGTCTTCCGATGCTGATGCGTTCCGACAAGCAGTAATACTTGCTTCGCGCTTGCTTGAAGGCGATGGCGACGAGCACCCTCTGGCTAACCTATATCCGGCGTTTATAGCTGTATGTATACAGAACAACCTGACTTTCTTCAGCGGTAAAAGTAAAGAAATATTTTCGGGCGATATGCGAAAAACTGTTTCTTCACTTGCAAGAGCCGAAAGAAGAGGCAGAACCATTGATTATACCGCTCTTGCGGGTGATTATCGCTCTATACCGGACGATTATTATGAGCAATTACTAACATTTTTCACGGAAAGTCCACGTTCGTTCAAAGATATCGGTTTGGGCTTTTTAGCTCCGCTGTCGGAGGTTCTTGACGATTGCATAGACGATTTGGAACACGAATACGACATAAGTGTAGATAAAACCACGCTTTATCAGTTGCTTGTTTTGCTATTTTGGGACGTCATGGATGATAGTGCGGCTTTGGGCGAAACCATTCAAGATGATGTGCGTAAGGGGTTACCCGGGCGAAGTAAAAATCAGATATTTGGATTAAGTTGTGATTTTTTTGCATCTTTGGATAAAGGCTTCCTACAGAGGATTCAGGAATTGCTCAGCTTTGATAACAACACTATGAATAAGATTGTGGGAAAAATACGAGACTTATTCTTTGCTCCATCACCTGCAAATCGTCATTATATCAAGCTGAGTGCCGTTAAAATTGAATTAGCTAAGAATGATTTCATATGGTATCGCTGTATCAAGTGCGGCAAACTCTCGCCATTCAAAATTGGTGATTACTGCGGTGCTTGTTTCGATTCGACCGATTTAGCTCCAATCGGTAAATCGGATTTGGCGCGATTCGATTTTTGGAGAACCCCAGTGTTGACCGCACTTCAAAAAAATGAGAGCATTCACACCATTGATACAGAGGAACATACAGCGCAACTTTCGCATAAGGAAGTTCGTAGCGACACTTGGAGTCGCACTGAAAAGTACGAAATGAGGTTTCAAGATATTAATGCCGGAGAGCGTGGCGAAGACGCAATCGACGTTCTGAGTTGCACTACCACAATGGAGGTTGGTATAGACATCGGATCTCTAACAGCGGTAGGGCTTCGAAATATACCGCCAATGCGTGAAAATTATCAACAAAGGGCAGGTCGTGCAGGCCGTAAAAACGCTGGCATTTCGACTATTGTAACTTATGCTTCCGGTGGAACACATGACAGTCATTATTTCCAACACCCAGAAGAAATGATTTCCGGCTCCTTGCGTAAACCGTGGATTGACCGCGACAATCCCAAAATCAAGCAACGTCATGTTAATATGCTTGCCCTTAACGGGTTTATGTCCACCCCAACGATGAGCGGACGGTATGACGGAATAGTTGACATCGGAATTATTACGTTCTGTGAGCAGTACGGAGAAAACTTTATCGAATATGCCCTTTCTTTTGAAAAGGAATCAGGACTTTCGACTGTCAATACCATTAATCACTTTAGAGAGATTAGTCTTTCAGTATTGGCTGAGGGTAAGCGTGATGAGTACATTAACAACGATAAGGAAACTCCAGCGTTTGACGTTTTCTACAGGGAAGGATTTATTCCGTCCTACTCATTCCCAAAGAATGTCGTTAGATTCTTCGTCGAAAAAGAATCTGAACGAGGTAGGAATGCTCCAAGAGATATTCGGTACGCGCCTGAACGTGATATCGCTATCGCTTTGAGCGAGTACGCCCCTGGGCGATTCGTTACTATTGATAAAAAGATTTACAAAAGCGGTGGTATATATGTAAATCCCCGTCCAAGAGGATTTGAAGCAAATCAGGCGGAGTTTTATTTCAAAAATACCGACTACTATAAAGACATTTATATTTGCTCAGAGTGTAATTGGTTCGGGCTTGATAGGGATGACGAAAAGCGAACTACCTGTCCATACTGCGGCGCTGCCATTGTAATAAATAAAATGTTGCGACCGTGGGGGTTTTCACCTGTCAAAGGAGAAGAAGTAAAATACGAAGACGAGGATGAGCAATATACCTATGCTGAAGCCCCTTACTACTCCTATGTTCCCGAAGACACTCGGATGAATGCGTTTGAAAACAGCCGCATCCGTTTTGCCAATCTTCCGGATAGGAAGGTGCTAACCGTAAACATGGGAAGGAGTAAGAACGGGTTCAATGTGTGTAAAAAGTGCGGCGGTGCTGAAGTCGCAGAACCGAACGGGAATGGAATATTTTCATTCTCTCAACCATATCACGATAATCGCTTATGCCGTCACGACGGAACTGTTACTACAGGCATATTCTTAGGATACGAGTTCTTAACAGATATGTTTATGTTGGATATATCATATGATTCAACAAGGCTTGTTGGTAGTTCCAGTGCCGAAGAAAAGAGTATATTGCGCGCATCTGTGACTACTTTGCACGAGGCGCTTAAAAAAGCGGTCTCGCTGGTGTTAGACATCGACTATAACGAGATCAGCGGTGGATGGAGACCAAGAAAAATGAACAGCAATGACCCGCACATTGAGATGTTTTTCTATGATAATCTTACCAGTGGTGCAGGTTACTCATCGTTGATTGGTTCAATTTTGGACAAGGTTCTCGACAGAGCAAGAAGTATTCTTACTGGGTGCGAATGTTCGCGTTCCTGTAAGAACTGCCTTGATAACTATTGGAATCAACGGCATCATCAACTTTTTAATAGACAGCTTGGTTTGCAATTGCTTGATTACGCACAGTATGGAAAACTACCAGATATGTATGGAGTAAGCGAACAGACCGCTTTCCTTACACCATTGCAAAAACTGATTTCCGAAGACGGAAGTTCAAAGGCAGTATCATTTGAAGTCATTCCTGCGCTTCGCAAAAAGCCGGAAAACACAAGGACTAAGATATATCTCAATCCTTATGATTTGACCGACTGGTTGCCGAACGCATTTATGAAATACAGAAACTTATAAATAGAGGGATAGTATGGCTAAGTCACTTTCACCACTCCGATATCCGGGTGGAAAATCAAAAATATATGAGAAGGTTAAAAACCTTATCATTGCTAACGGCTACGGCAACAGGATGTATGTCGAGCCTTTTGCCGGTGGCTTTGGTATAGGCATTGGATTACTGTGTGAAGGCATTGTTCCTTCGGCCATACTAAATGACTTCGACTCTCATATTTACCATTTTTGGTATGCAGTTCTTAACGAGACCGAAGACCTGCTCCGGTTGATTACTGATACTCCGATTACCATTGAAGAACGCGAACGGCAAAAGCAGATTTATAGAAGCACAGACGTTGACCCTCTTACAGATGGTTTTGCTACCTTGTTTCTGAATAGGGTTAACTTTTCCGGCGTCATCAAAGGAGGGCCAATTGGCGGATTAGACCAATCAGGAACTTACAAGGTAGACTGCCGATTTAACAAAGAGGATATCAAATATAAGATAGAAGCTATAGCACAACTCAAAGGCAAAATTAAGCTCTACAACAAAGAGGCAGGATATCTCATTCGAATGAGCTTAATGAAGATGAAGTCACCGATGTTCTTGAACATTGATCCCCCTTACGTTGTTAAAGGTAGTCGGCTTTATACAAACTTCTTTACGGAGGGCGACCACCTTAACCTTCAACGAGTTATTCTCAAGCACCTAGATGCCAAATATCCATGGATAATCACTTATGATGACTGCCCACTTGTTAGGGATTTATTTAAAAGTTTTTATATTCAAGAATATGGCATTGCTCATAATGCGGGAGGAACAACGTCGGGTAGAGAAGTAGTTATAACGAACTTAGCGCAGGATAGATTTTTTTGGGATAATTAAAAAGGGTGAGCCACAATATTATAGCACTCAGGTTCTCATGTTCAAAAATGGCGCATTGGTCTATATATCACCGAACATAGAGCAAATGCAAATCTACCGCGTCATGCAGTTAAATTTGCTATGGGAAACGAAGTAACGACTTTGGCAGGGTTCACCTTAACACGAAAGGTAGTCGCGGACAGAATCAGAGTGCGCAAATATCCGATAGAGTGCAAACAAGGCAAAAAAACCGCCTACCAAAACGGCAGTCGACAGGGTGAGAAAATGCAAAAACCCTTGATTCCAAGGGATTCTAGGCTTACAACGATTGTATCCAGATCGTTGTCTTTAGGTGGCTGAGATGTAGCAACTAAACATCCATCGCCTGAAATTTATCATTTGGGATTACCCCCAGTTTATCCATCGTACACGACCGCCTAAACGCCCCCCTAAATTAATCTGTCTTAGTCTGTCTTAGAATGAGGATTTCGAATACCAACCCCCCTCTGCCTAAGAAGTCTTCCGATGGTCGTATAGTGGCAGCCGTATATATCAGCTACCGCCGCCATGCTCAAACCCTCTTGATATTTCTCTATCGCCTCTGCCTGCTCCGCCGGAGTGAGCAGTCGGCATTGTAGCTTGTACTGGCGAATCATTTTTACATCCTCGCCAAAGAGTTTATCTTCTTGAGTGGTCTTTTCAGGCGTTTCCGTACGCTCTAGAATGGCTGAACGGCGCGCCAGAGCGGTCTTTACATGGTTTAAGTAATGTCCCGATACCCGCAGAAAATTAATCATGGACATATGTGCATGTCAAATTGGGAGTCCGTAATATGGGCTTCCTTTTTGATTTTAGTGGGTTTGGGCGATAGCGGTGGGACAAAATTTTTCTGCTTTTTCAGACTTGGGAAAAATAACTTTCTGCTTCTTCCAGTTACATTTCCGGCCGCGAAAAAAGCGAAGGCGCCCGCGATTGGGGCGCCTTGGGCGTATCATTCAAAATAGCACTGTTTAAACATGAAATGCTCGGCGGCGTTCATCTCAAACCCCTTAAGATTCGCTCTGGACGCAGCGAGAACCTCGCTTTCAAACAGCGGAACCATGGGCACGTAATCCAGAATGATTTTTTGAATATCAAAATACAGCTTTTTGCGGGTGGCTTCGTCATCAGTCAATTTGCGTCCATCTTCCAGCATCCTGTCCACCTCCGGATTGGAGTATAAAGGCTCCATCCCCTCTGGGGTCGCGCTGGTCGGCCACATCTGGTTCAAGCCGTAATCCGCGTCACGGGTAACCGTCGTCATCCCGACAATACAGATGTCATAGTCGTTTTTTCCGTAGTGATCAAAAAACGTTCCGGTCTCAAATACCTGAAGCTTGCTGCTGATGCCTATGGCCTTCCACTGGTTTTGCATAATTTCGGCCATATTCATGCGATCCTGATTATCGGATACCATCAGCGTAATCTCAAACCCGTCGGGATAGCCAGCGTCTGCCAGCAGATTTTTCGCCGCCTCCGGATCATAGCTGTACGGCGGATATTCGTCGTTGTATCCCCAAACCTGGGAGGACATAAGCCCATAAGACGGAACGCCTGTTCCAAAAAACACCGCCTGTACCATGGATTCTACATTCAGCGCTTTCACTAGGGCAAGCCTGACGTTCGCGTCGGTCAAAGGCTCGCGCAGTGTGTTAAACCGGGCGAACGTGTTGCCTAACCCTGGGCCACGGTACATGGTAAGTTCCGCGTTCTCCTCAATTTTCGCCACATCGTTGGCCTGAATGTTCAGCGACACGTCCACCGCGCCGGTTTCAAGTTCTATGGTGCGGTTTGTACCCTCCGCGATAAAACGGAATGTCAGCGTCTTAAAGGTGGGCTTTGCACCCCAATAATCCTCAAAACGCTCCATTGTTATTTTATCGCCCGCATTCCAGGAAACGAATTTAAAAGCGCCCGTACCGCCCAGCGGCGCGTGGGTAAAAGCCTCGTTTCCGGCCTCGGTCACCGCTTTTTCGCTGACTATCGCGGCGGCGGGGTGAGCGAGATGGCGCAGGATCGGCGCGAACGGCGCGGTCATTTTAATACGGATTGTATAATCGTCGATAATTTCACACTTTTCCAGATCCATCATATCAAGGATACTGGCGACTTGCGGCGCCAATTCCAGGCCGCGTTTGAAGCTGAACAAAACGTCGCCGGCCGTCAATTCCCCGCCGTTGTGAAATTTCACGCCTTTGCGCAGATGAAACATGATACTGTCCTCTGTTTCAAACTCCCACGCCTCCGCCAGCCACGGTTCGATTTCGCCGTCATTGTTCATGAGGACAAGACACTCGAACATTTGGCGCGCCACTTTGGCGTTGTTCGCGTTGTTATCCGCCTGAGGATCCACCATTTGCGGCTCCGCAGCCATAGCCACAATCAGTTCGTCTTTTTTGGCGTTGGATCTACCCGAACCATTCGCTCCGCACGCCGTAAGCAAAACAACTGCGGACATAAAAACAGAAAACGCGGCTAAAATTTTTGTTACCTTCATAATTACCTCCCTACAGGTCAAAATTGAAGTTTATCATAGAGCTCCCAGGCGCGACGCCAATCTTTATCGTAAAAGCAGCACAGAATTTTGTTTGGGAACATTTGATCCGGAATGAAGTTGCCGTCTTTGTCATGAAAATCGGAAATAATCTCTCCATCCAGGATACGCTGATAAATAGAAGCCGTGTGCCGCTTGACCAAATTACTCACCACAACCAGCAATATGGGATAAATGCTGTTTCCCGACATACGCGCCAATTGAGACAGGTATTTCAGTTCAACGTCGGTTAAATGATCAATCACGTCCATGACAGTATGTATATTCCTGCCTTCGGCAGCCTTGCGGCATTCTTCCACAATTGCCGCCAATTTTTCCACTTCTTTGGGATTATAGTTTTCTATCGCAAGACGTATCCATTCTTTCTCAAGCAGTTTCCTAAACCCGCTTATATCTTGGATCATATCGACTGTCTGATAGAATTCCCCAATCACGTCCATGTATTCCTGCAAGTCAAACTCGCGAACAAATGTGCCTTCGCCCGCTTTTGTGTTGATCAGGCACATGGCGTTCAATTTTTTAAGCGCCACGCGAATCGTCAGGCGGTTGACGCCAAATGTTTCGGCCAACTGCTTTTCGGACGGAAGCGGTTCGCCGGTTTTCCAGCGGCCGTCCAGAATTTGCTGTTTCAGTATGTCCGATACTTGATCGACCAATGAATCACGGTTTAGCTGATTTTTCTTTGGAGTTGCCATAACGTTTTTTGTTGATCCCTCCTGCTACAGTGCCTCTCCCACCCGATGGCAGGCGGCGAAGTGATTCTCTCCTATTTCCGTTAGCGCGGGTTCCCGGCGCCGGCATATGTCCAAGGCGTACTGGCAGCGCGCGGCGAACCGGCATGCGTCTGGCGGATCGATAGGTGATGTGATTTCTCCTTCCAATATAACGCGTTCCGTTTTTTTATGAATGTTGACCCTGGGTATCGCGGACAATAAAGCGCGCGTGTACGGATGCGCCGGATTCTTGAACAGTTCCTTCGCCGGGCATCTCTCCGCCTCGACGCCCAGATACATCACTAATATTTCATCCGAAATGTGCCGGACAACCGACAAATCGTGTGTAATGAAAATATACGCGAGATTGCGCTGTTCCTGTAAATTTTGCATTAAATTGATAATCTGCGCCTGAATGGAAACATCCAGCGCGGAAACTGGTTCATCGCACACAATCAGTTTGGGGTTAAGCGCCAGCGCCCTGGCCACCCCGATACGCTGCCGCCGTCCCCCGTCCAGTTCATGCGGATAGCTGTCCTGAAAGCGCTGTGACAGACCGACGGTTTCCATCAGTTCGCGGACGCGTTCGACTATCTCTTTTCGGCCGCCGCGCTTGTAGATCCTCATCGGTTCCGCGATAGTCTGGCTGACAGTCATCCTGGGGTTGAGGGAAGAAAAGGGATCCTGAAAGATCATTTGCGTATTCCCGCGCAGCGCTTTCAATTTTTTCCCCTTAGCGTCGGACACGTTTTGACCCTCGAAAAAGATCTCCCCGTCGGTTTTCTCCAGCAGACGTATTACAGTACGCCCAAGCGTGGATTTCCCGCATCCGCTTTCCCCCACGACCCCCAGCGTTTTGCCTTCCTGGATAGTGAAACTGACGTTATCCACGGCGTGCAACATGCCTCGCGGCGTTTTAAAATATTTTTTCAGATTCCGGACTTCCAGCGTATTCAATTGAGAGCCGCCCCTTTACCAAACAAAAAACACTTTACCTTGTGTCCGTCGCCGATTTCGACGTTCACCGGCGCCTCTCCCGCACAAATCGGTATACGCTTAGGGCATCGCGGATAAAAATGGCATCCTTCAGGCAGGCGGGAAGGATCCGGCATAAGCCCCTCAATGGGCGTCAGGCGCTTCACATCAGAATCTATGTCCGGAACGCAACCAAACAGTAAAACCGTGTACGGGTGCGAGGGACTGTCAAAAATATCCTCCAGGCTGCCGAATTCAATGATTTCACCGGCGTACATAATGGCCACGCTGTCGCATATCTCGGCGACTACGCCCAAATCATGCGTGATCATCAGCATAGAGGCGTCAAAATCATTTTTGAGCTTTTTCATCAGTTCCAATACCTGAGCCTGAATCGTCACATCCAACGCGGTGGTCGGTTCGTCGGCGATCAGCAGCTCCGGGTTGCAGGCCAAGGCCATAGATATTACGACGCGCTGTTTCATCCCCCCGGAAAACTGGTGAGGATACTCTCCGTACCGATCCCCCGAGATGCCCACTGTTTCCAGCATTTCTTTCGCCTTCAACGTCGCTTCAATTTTGCTGGCTTTTTGATGGACGCGGATCACCTCCGAAAGCTGTTCGCCCACAGTAATGGTCGGATTTAGGCTGGTCATCGGATCTTGAAAAATCATCGAAATCCTGTTGCCTCTAACGCGCCGTGTCTCTATTTTGGACATTTTGAGGATGTCCTTACCCTCCAACAAAATCTCGCCGCTAACGATCCTGCCGGGTGGATTGGGCACAAGATTCATGATTCCAAGGGCCGTCGAGGTTTTACCTGCGCCCGTCTCGCCCACAAGCCCTATGGTCTGACCTTTTTCGACGGACAGATCGATATGATTGACGGCTTTAAACGTATTGCCGCCGGTAGAGTAATGAATAGACAGGTCTTTGATTTCGAAAAACATCGCTCTCCCACCTTTTATCGCTTCAAGCGAGGATCCAGCGCGTCGCGCAGGCCGTCCCCAAAGACATTTAAGGCAAAAATAGTGAACATAATCATGATGCCGGGGAATGTGACGATGTGCCAATGATCCCGGATAAACGGACGTCCCACCGACAGCATAGCTCCCCATTCAGGCGTGGGAGGTTCCAGGCCCAGCCCTATAAAGCTCATGCTGGCGGCGACCAGGATTGCGCTGGCCACGCCGAGGGTAGCCTGTACGATAATGGGCGCCAGGCAATTCGGGAGGATATGCCTGAGAATAACGCGGAAATTACTGGCGCCGACGGAAACGGCCGCTTCAATAAACTCCTGCTCCTTAATCGACAACACCGCCGCGCGCGTTACCCGCGCGTATGTGGGCAGCGAACCAATGCCGACGGCTATCATCATGTTCATCAATCCAGGACCGAGAGCGGACGCGATTGAGATAGACAGCAGTATGCCCGGAATAGCGAGAAAAACGTCAACCAGCCGCATAATCACATTATCGGTCATATGACCATAATAAGCCGACACTGCGCCGAGCAGCCCGCCGGCTACAACCGAGATGGAGACAGAAAAAAGGCCGACTGTCAGGGAGATACGCGCGCCATACAAGATACGGCTGAAGATGTCCCGCCCGAAATTATCCGTACCGAACAGATGGCTTAAGGACGGCCTCAGAAATGTTTCGTTCAGGTTTTGGTCGTCATAGCCAAATGGCGCGATCGCGTCCGCGAAAATCGCAGCCAGCACCAATATAATAAGTATGGCTAAGCCGGCCATAGCCATTTTATTTAGGTATAAACGCCCCCAAACTTCGCCCCACCAGCTTTTGCGGCTATAGACCTCGTTTTCTTTTTCAAGAGGCAGCGGATTTTCACTCATGGGGCGCCTTCCTCCCTTTTTTTGCCTTGCGGCTGTATTGCGAACGAATCCGGGGATCGATATATGTGTACACAATATCCACAAACAGATTCACAAAGCTGAAAATGATCGCGGTAAACAGAACTCCCCCTTGAACCATCGGGCCGTTGCGCTGTTTCACTGCGTCCACCATCAGCTTTCCGACGCCCGGAATGGAAAAAATAGACTCGGTAATCACCGACCCGCCCAGCAGCGCGCCGAACTGTAAGCCGGCGACGGTGATAACGGGGATCAGCGAATTGCGGAGCGCGTGTTTGATGATAACCGTGCTTTCTTTCAGTCCTTTCGCCCGCGCCGTGCAGATGTAGTCCTGACGCACGACCTCCAGCATACTGCTTCGCGTCATGCGCATAATCATCGCGGCCGAACTGGTTCCGATGGTCAGCGCCGGCATAAGCCAGTGCAAGGGCGTATTGAACCCAGAGGAAGGAAACCATCCCAGCCAGACGGAAAATAGGATGATCATCATCATGCCCTGCCAGAAATTCGGCATGGATACGCCGGTAAGCGCTAATACCAGCGAAATATTGTCAAAAACGGTATACTGCCGGATAGCGGATATGATCCCGAGTGGGATTCCAATGCCAACCGCCACCGCGACGCCGAGGACGGCCAGCATCAAAGTAGTGGGAAAACGCTCCAATATCTCACTGCTTACCGACTGCTTCGTGGTATATGAAATACCCAAATCCCCGCGTAAAAACAGATTTTTGCTATAATTCCCAAACTGAACCAAGAACGGCTCGTTCAACCCCAGTTGTTCACGAAGCGTTTCTTTCTCGGCGTAGGTGGCGGTTTCGCCCAGCATAATCTCAGCCGGATCCCCAGGTGTTATGTACATGATGGTAAATACCACAAAAACCACGCCCAATACGACGCCGACCATCATCAGCAAGCGTTTGGCGATATAGGCGAACATATTACCTCCTCCTTAGAAACGGAACCGTCAGACGGTTCCGTCTTCTTCACTGGCGCTGCCAGACGTCATGAGTTAGTTTGTGAGCCGGTCTCAAAGCGCTACTCAACCACGCCGGACATCCGCGTGACCGATACGCCCCTTTTTTCCCATTCGGCGATAATGCGGTTTATCCCGATAGAATCGCTGGGCATATGGCCCGCCACCAGTATATTGCCGATATTCTGCTCTTTAACGGCTTTCGCGTCGTCCTCACCAGCGTGCATGAGTACCAACGTCCCCACGCCCGCCTCGAAATAGGCTTTGTATACGTCCGCGCCGCCACCGGTGCCGCCGGCGTATAATACCGCTATTTTACCCGCGAAGCTTTTTTCGTTTCCCACGCGGATGACGGGCCTGCGCGTATACCGATCGTACTCTGGTATCTCGTCGAGCGCTTTCATGACCTCGCCCACTGTGGTTTCCGGTTTATCCGCGAATTTGTCGTCTAAAAAATTTTGAACAATCTTTTCGCCAATCATATCGGCGGGCGTATGTATACACATAAACGGCATATGCATCAGCTTCGCGGCGGTGGCGGTTCGCCCCGAATTCATGCTGTGAAACATAAAACTCATTTTTTCTTTTTTGGCGGCCAAAGCCTTTTGCGCTTTATTGCGCGGTACGCCGAATGAGACCATTTTATCCACTTGCGTGTCCATTACGTCGCCCGGCCCGTCTTCGTCTTTTTTTACAGCGGGCACATTCCTCGGATGATGGCTGACGACGCAGTCATGGCCGAGTTCCCTCGCCAGCAGCAGTTCCGGAGTGTCCATGTCGATCCCGATAAGGATCCTCTTAATGCTTTCCCCTGGGACAATCACGTCGGTGTCGCTGGGTTTTTCCGTAAGCCCGGCGAGTTTCAACGCAATTTCCATCATTTCACTTGTGTTCATACCACGTTGCCTCCTAAAAATTGTCCGCCCACTGCCCTTGGATAAATACCGGCTCCTCGGTTCCGTCCGGCAGTACTCCGGTAATATCAAGATCATCCGAACCGATCATAAAATCCACATGTATGGCGGAACTATTGATTCCAAGAGCGTCCAGTCCCTGAACGGACAGCCCCTCAATTCCCTTGGCCGCGTTATACGCGCACATGCCTATCGCCATATGACAGGACGCGTTTTCATCATACAGTGTATTATAAAATATCCGCTTCTCGCGGCCAATAGGACTCCGCTGATCGACAAACGCGATCTCCCCGATATAATGGGAACCCTCGTCGGTATCTATGACAGCGGCCAGCGCGTCTTCACCCTTACGCGCGCTGAAGCCGACAATCCGACCGTTTTCCAGGTCAAGGCGTATATCCTCAACAATCCGGCCCTGATGATTCAGAGGCATTGTCGAGCCGACACGCCCGTTTATCCTGTATTTGTGCGGTACCCCGGCAATTTCTTCCGTAGGGAGGTTAGGCATAAAAACGGTCCCGTCAGCAAGCTTGACGCCGCCGAACGACCAGATGTGCCCGTTAAGCAGACCCACCTCCAGATCTGTCACTCCGCTTTTATATCTCAATTTTATGTACTGCTTATCGTTTAGCCTGTTCGCCCGTTTCGCGGACAGATCGAAAAATAGATCCCACGCGGCCACCGGATCCGGCTGATCGCATTTCGTACAGCGAATAACGCTTTCCCATAGCGCGACATATGCCTCTTTGGGGCTGAGTTCTGGAAAAACGGCCGCCGCCCAAGACTGAACCGGCGCGGATGCCAGACAAGCCTGGACTTCATACGGCGCCATTTCACGGTATGTCCGGCGCAGCCTCCGCTCGGCTACACTTTTTGCCCACAGACGCTCCGCCGGCACATCACGGAATGTTTCCAAATCAGGCGCGTTCAGTTTCAGCAACGCGGCGCCGCTTTCAGCGCACAGGCGATATACGGCCGACGCGGAGGCGTCCACCTCGCGCCATACGCTTTCCGGCGCGTAAAACATTCGGGCTCGGCTTGTCTCGGAGCTCTCGAACATGACCGTGACCTCTCCGGAGCCTCTTTCATACGCGCGGCGGACAATCGCCGCAGCCAAATCACACGCCTCCGCCGGCAGATTTAGCAATAGCCGCTGGCCGGGTTTAATGTTCACGCCCCGATGAATCAGCAGACTGGCATACGCATCTGTCATTTCACTAATTTTCATTGCGTTCCGCCTAACATTTTATATATTACGCCTCTAAAAAACAAAGGTTTTGAGAGGTGTCCATTTAATAAATCACTTGTTCGCTCACCGGACAATATAACTGGCTAAATTATAAAACGCCTTACGCTGCTTGTCAACATTGTTTTACAATCCTACTACAATTTCGCGGCCTGCCGCAATGTTTTCGCGATTATCTCCAGATCCTCGTCTTTGTTCCAATACGCGATTGAAATCCGTACTCCGGAAAGGGGCTCCCCATGATCCGCCGGATAAATATGTTCGACGGGCCTGTTATATATCTTGTGATCGCGCAATAACCGCGCTAGTTCTTCCACTTCCATGTTTTTCAGCCGGAACAAAATCAAGGCCGCGTTGTCGGAATAAGTCCGAATAGAATAAAGTTCCAGATTATCTATCGTTTCCATCATATCAAAGAGCTTACCGCGCAGTGGCCCCGACCGGCTGTTCACGAAATCATAGCCGACCTCCGTCCTCAGCCACCTCATATTTGCTGCTGCGGCCGCCTGTACGGGAAATGGGCGTGTGGAAACGTCAAAGCGGGCCGCTGTTCCCATCGGATGATAGCCCTCCATGCCGTGGTTTATGTCTGTAAAAACGCCGGAAAACGTAGGCTCTACCGCCTCCAGCGACCCTTCGCGGATATACAAGGCACCCGCTCCGTCCGGACCGGCCAAAAACTTATGCCGCGCGAGGCAGTACGCATCGCACCCTATCGCCTTTACGTCGATTTTCTGCGTCCCGGCCGCCTGAACGCCGTCGAACACGGAAAACACGCCGCGCCGACGGCATAACTCCGATATCTCTCTAGCATTGGCGGTCACGCCGGACATATAAAACACATGCGACAGCAGCGCCATTCTGGTTTTGGGCGTAATTAACCGTTCAATCGCCTTCGCAGCGTCATTTTCACCCACGCGGCCCAGATCGGCGTACCTCACTTTTACGCCGCGCCGTGCCGCCAGCGTGTTCAGCGCGGCAAAGCAAGCGCCGTTTTCCAGCGTGGTACTGATAATCTCATCGCCTTCTTTAAAATCAAAACCCCACAAGCAGATATTCATCCCTGTCGTCGTGGACTCTGTCAAAGCGATTTCATCTGGTGAGCAATTCAAAAATAAGGCCAGTTCACGCCTGTCCTCCTTCAGAATCTCAAGCATTGTGGCAATAAAAGAGTCGGCGGCGTATCTGCGGCCGAAATAGTCGCCATAATACTGTTCGGCGGCCGCGCTCGCCGCAGCGCGACTGAGCGGCCCCCATGAGGCGTTATTGATAGCCACGACATCCGGGGCGATATTAAGCTGTTCCCGGATATAACGGATTTTTTCATCGATCTCTTTCATATGTGTCCCCCTCGATATATTTTCATATATTTTACCATCATTTTGATCATATTTGGAACAGTCCAAAACAGCAGGTTGTCTTTTTTTTGTTTATGATTATATGAAAAGACCTCAGAATCTTTGAGTAAAAATCTGGAATAATCATTTCCGAACCTCCGATATCTGGACTTGCCCTCTTACTTTCCCGCAATTTGTCCAAATTCAACCTCGGCTTGCTCCGGGGTCCTGTGATTCAGGCATTTGTGCGACCGTTTGCCGTTATAAAAACTGACATATTTGCTAAGGGAGGCGCGCAAATCTGCTTCAGACCGATACCGCACCCGATAGAGTTCCTCCTTTTTTAACACGGAGAAAAACGACTCCACCACGGCGTTATCGTAAGGTTTACCGTTCAGTCACCGGACCACCCCTTCAAGGGGTGGTTCGGTGACTTGTAATGTGATATAATAACAATAGGTTTCGTGGTGAATTTAATAAAGGAAGGAGCCATCATGGAAATGATACAAACCTATCAAGGCTATTTTGTAGAAGACGGGCGTTTTGTCCCTGATAATTTTTTGATTAAAATACCGATAAAAAGGCGGGCAATCGTTAATATATTGGAAGATGAAGTTCCTGATACCAATGATGTAGGCGTAACGCAAGACAAGGCGGATATCCAACAAAAAGCAGCCGCAATTAAAGCAATCTTAGAGGACGCACTAAAAGTAGAGAATAGTGTTTTGTCTGACGCGGATTGGGATGAGATGTCGAGTCTGCGGGTGCAGACTAATGCTGGTTTGTCAAGAGCGGTTGAGCTATGATTTATGCGCTTGATACAAATATAATCTCTTTTCTACTGCGCCCAGGGCGAAACCAAGAGGTGGTGCAGCAATTTGAGAAAATTATCGAGCAGGGTGACAGTTATGTTATACCTCCCATTTCGTATTATGAGATTACGTGGTATTTACTAAGAAAAAAAGCCACAGCACAGCTTCGAATTTTTGAGCGAATTTATCAAAACGCTTCTACAAGAATAAGTATGGGCGAAGCTGACTTTCGTATGGCAGCTAAAATTAAGGCAAATATGGAGGAGCAGGGATTTCACTTGGCAGCAATGATGCGGATATACTTATCGCAGCTTATTGCATTGTCCATGACTATACACTGGTTACAGATAATGTAAGCGATTTTAAGCGGATTGATAGGTTGAAATATGTGAATTGGAAAAGCTGAGGATGAAAGCGGGTGAAAGGAACCCTGTACCCTGCGTCCTTAAATATCAGTATAGCATAAAACAGTGAAGATTTCTACAATAAAAAGCCCCTCTGCGGTCAGACGTCGCTGCCGAGGGGCTTTTTATATACAAAGTTCAAATATAGCTACGGACAAAGTATTGACTTTATCAAGGCGCCTCGGTATAATATTAAGGCGCCTTGATATCTAATTGGGGGTGGTATAGCTTGGGCGGTTACGCCGAAAAAATCTATGTGTTGGTTCATCGTTGCCACGAGCAATGCTTGAAGCTGACACGCACCTATAAGCCCGATGCGGAGGTCGCTGGGCTGGGATTGCCCATTCAACAGGGCCTGATTTTGAAGTTCCTGCTTACGGAGGACGGCATAACTCAGAAAGAGTTGACGCTGCGGCTGCAAATCACGTCCTCGTCCTGCGGCGCGTTGCTTGCAAAACTGGAGCAGGGGCGGTATATCGAACGCCGTCCCGATGAGCGCGACAAGCGCGGGTTCTGCGTCTTTATCACCGACAGCGGGCGCGAGTTGGGACAGATGTATTTGAAGAAAAGCGTCGTGGTATTGGAGGAATGGGCTTCGGATTTGACGGAGCAAGAGAAAGAGCGGCTCTATCAACTGCTAGTGAAGTTACGCGACGGGCTTGAACGACGGTCGCGGGAGGCGCAAAATGCGGAATAGGATTTATTTTTTTATGCGAACAGGCACTGAAGGGCATACCAGAGCCCTAAGCGGGCGATTGATTATAAGGACGTGACGCAAAATCGCGGAAGGTATGCTCATCTGCGGATTAAGCCCGCCGAAATAGCCAAGTATTACGAATAACCGCGCCGAACGGCGCTTATAGGAGGAAAAGGAAATGCGCGTATTTATCACGGGCGGCACGGGGTTTATCGGCTCCGGCGTTATCAAGGAACTACTTAACGCGGGTCACGAGGTCGTGGGGCTTGCGCGGTCGGAGAAGTCTGAACAGGCTCTCGCGGCGATGGGCGCGACGGCGATGGGCGGCTCCCTTGAAGATTTGGACAGCTTGAAGCGCGGCGCGGAATCCGCTGACGCTGTTATCCATTGCGGTTTCGTTCACGACTTCGCGAACTTCGCCAAGTGTTGTGAAACCGACAAACGGGCGATTGAAGCGATAGGCAAGGCCCTTACCGGCACGAGCAAGCCGTTTATCGTCACATCAGGCGTTCCCGTGGGCGATAGCGGCCAAGTTGTAACGGAAAACACCGAATCCGAAAACAGTACCCCGCGAGTGTCCGAACAGGCGGCTCTGCCATTCGCCGAGCGCGGCGTTCGCGTGACTATTGTGCGCCCGTCACGGTTTGTCCACGGCCACGGCAATTACGGCTTCGCTTCTATGCTCATTGACATTGCGGGCAAAAGCGGCGCGGCGGTCTATGTCGGAGACGGTGCGAACAGGATTCACGCTGTTCACAGGGACGATTTGGCGAAGTTGTATCTGCTTGCCCTCGAAAAAGGCGGAAACGGCGTGAAGTACCAGGCCGTGGGCGAGTGCGCGATACTGTTCAAGGAAGTGGCCGAAGCGATAGGCAAGCGGCTGAACGTGCCGACAGTTTCGATGCCGATAGAGCAGGCTATGGAGCGGCTCGGTATGCTGGGCGGGGTCATCGCCTCCGATAACCCCGCGTCAAGCGGGATTACGCAGACCGCGCTTGGATGGAAACCTACAGGGCTGTCATTGTTACAGGATTTGGAATAGGGAGCGGGTTTTACCCGTAAAACGCAAGCAAACAGCGGTTATATAAAGGGCGGGTGCGGCGGCTCGTCCTTTATTTATGTATGGTGCTTACGCTTGCATATTTGGCTCTGTTCTGTTCAGCATATCACGTTTTTCAATTTTAGCTTATCATGCAAAACTTCGCTTTTGGCAAAATCCCGCCATCGGAAAGAGAATATTTTGCCTGCCTTGATATACCCGCCCGCACCCTCGTCCGTCACGTAGAACTGCCATTCGGTTTCTTCTCCGTTTGTCAACGCTTCAATTCGATAGCCAAGCCCCTCATATTTTCCATAATGGTTGTTGGGTTCAGGCGAAACCGCATTGCTGTTTCCTACCGAAGTTGCGTGTATCGGATACTCGTGCTTGATTACGCTGTCCATATCCTCAAGCAAGTGTTTTGAATTAAGCGTTATTTCATTTAACCGTTGCACCCCTAAAACCTTGAAGCCTTCCATGTCGCTGGTTTTGTAAATAATATAGTTGTCCTTGATTAAATAACTCATGATTGAAGTATACGGTTCGTATCCATCAGGGGAAAAACCGATAATGTATTCTTTGATAAATTCGTCTGCTGGCTTGGTTACCATGCCGACAAGTGCCACATATTTTCCGTTAACCCAAAGGGAATGCTCTCCTTGCGACAGCCACGAGTTGTCATAATGAATATCAAAACGGTTGCCGCGATTGACTAAAAGTGTTTCAACCGTCTCTTCATGGGATTTCTCAAAAAGATACGTTCCCAGAGAAAACAGACCATACAGAACCAGAAGAACGTACGGAACGGCGATTATTGTTACTTTAAGAACCTTTTTCATATTTGCCAACCTCGAATTTATGAAATGCTTGAAAGGATAGCCCAAACTAATCCATTGTCCATTGTGCTATAGGCGATTGTAAGCGATATGTGATGTTCTTTGTCAATGTATGTGTTCGCCTTTATTTTTTGTTCGCTGTCAAACCAATAGTTGTTATGATTTTTGCCTAAAATATCTATCGTCTCACTGATTTTAGTCGGTGAGATGTGACCGTTTAGAGAAAATGGGATAATACCTGCCGTGCCTTGCAACCCTGTAATCAAGCCATATCCATTGACCGCTATACGAATTTCTTGATAATCGTATGTGTATTTGGAATATGAAATATCCGCTTTTGTATAGCGGGTCAAATCGGCGTTTGCTATCGGCGTTCCGATTTTTAAGCCGTCTATTTCAATATCGGATAAATCAGTCGTTTGAACTCCATTGTCTATTTTGACTGTTTGGTGGCTGTCACACCCCGCGAAAGCAAGCAGTAGCAGGGCAAGAAATACAAGACAAAACTTTTTCATAGCGGATTCCCCCTTAGTGAGATTTACAAGGTTTCTGCAAAGCTGTTTATTGAACGGTTTTCTTCTTGCCCCAGCAAGCGGACAACATTAGAACTAACGCGGCAGCTATTGAGTTAGAGAGGCGGAACAGGCAGTCAGGGCGACCACAAAAGCAAAAGTTGCTATGGCTGTGGAAATGCCTTTCATCATAGGTTTATTCATTGTCGTCAACCCCTTCTCTAAATTCCAAAATATCTCCGGGCTGACATTTAAGAGCTTCGCAAAGTTTATCCAGAGTTGTTATTTTCAACGCCTTGATTTTGCCTGTTTTCAGCATGGATACGTTCGCTAACGTGAACCCGACACGTTCGGCAAGTTCTGTTACGGTCATTTTGCGTTTTGCGAGCATAACATCCACATTGATAATAATCACAGCATCCCCTCGCTTTCTTCCTGCAAAACGGCGGCTTTCGTGAGATAACGCGAAAGCGCCGCCGCCAAAAGCGAGAGTGCCACGGCGAAAATAGCGCCTATGACGGAAAGAAGCAGAACACCGGGGTGGCTCATATTGAGCAAAACCAATACAACATTTCCGACGAATAAAAACACCGTATCGGACAACAGCAGGACTGCGCCCGTCTTTACCCACTTTGCCGTCTTAACTGTGAACACGGTTTCGTGTATGACCGCGTCGGAAACCTTCCAGACGAAAACGAGGATAGCAAAACAGGGCAATGAAAAAAGCCATGCGAAAATCAGCCACGGCCAGAACCATCCGCTACACTCTGGATTTGCCTGAATCATACTGTTTCCAAATGAAGGTACTGCGAACACGCAGAGAAAAAGCCCACATACAGCGGCGGCAAATACTGACCCCTTCATTAGGTTTCCCAATGTTTTGGATGACATAGAAAAGCTCCTTTCAAGTGAACTGTTCCTGTTATATCACACCGTAAAGGAAATCGCAATAATTATTTATTGCATTACAGTAAATTATTTTTCTGATAAGGAAATCCGAAGAGACTCGTCATCAGGTGAATGTACGATACCAACATTATTATGGACGCCTTGCAGGAACGCCAACCTTTCGATATCGAGGCGAAAGCGATCCTGCTAAAAGCGCAGGGCGGCGCGATAACCGCGATGGTTACGGCTAATTCCGCAGCTGATATCTTCTACCTGTACAGTAAAGCGAGGGGCATGAAATCGGCCCGGAGCGCGTTGAAGTTTATGCTCAACCAGTACGATGTGGTGGATGTAACGCGCAGCGATTGTCTCAACGCTCTAAAACTCTCCAACGATGATTTTGAAGATGCTCTTGTTTCCGTATGCACTGCGAGAGTACAAGGCGGTTGCATTGTAACGAGACAAGGGCTTTCTGAAAGCCGACTCGCCGGTCAAGGTAATTACCCCCCCCCGGCCGCGTTGCTGTCAGGACTCGACTAAATACAGCCGTAGGGAACGATGCTCCATCTCCGCCTTATTTTTTTCCATATGGATAAAGAAAGCCCCCGCCACAAGGTATTTCAGCGGCCTGTAGAGGGGGGTTCCGTACAGTTGACTTAACATCCAACTAAAACTATGCAATAATATCCAATATGAATAGATTAGTGACAATAGGTGAAGCGTCGAAAATATTAGGTGTGTCAATAACAACGTTGCGCAGATGGGATAAAGAGGGAAGGCTTATACCCGAAAAAACAACGTCGGGACACCGCCGATATGATATTTTGAAACTGAAACCTGAAATATACAGAGAGCATATAAAAGAAGCACGACAAACAATAGCCTATGCACGAGTATCAAGCCATGACGAAAAAGCTGATTTAGAACGTCAAAAGCAAGTATTAGAGTTGTATTGCGCGCGTCA
>JAISGK010000053.1 GCA_031263155.1 Clostridiales bacterium | reverse complement strand
CTGACGCTGCCGGTCTGTACGCTCGGTACTGCAAAGCCCCATTGGTTGCAATTATTGGCGTCAAAAACAATCGGCGCAGTAATGTCACCGCTAATCGGCGTAATGGCTTGAGTGCTGTCACTGTCGCTAGTCAAATTACCAGCCATACCACCATTCATTCCTTCACTGGCAATAGCCAGGGTATAACCAACGGGGCTGTCGGTCGTCACCCTGGCCGTAATTTTGCCAGATGAAACACGCCCGTTCTCGCTCGCGAGAACGACGAACCCCACATCACCGCTTGTACTCAAGGAGAGCGCGGGTACATTGACACCGCTAGAGTCAGCGTATGTGGGGATCAAATGAAATGGGTTAAGTGGGCTAAACGGCCCGGAAGTGAATACTAAGGCAGTGATTATAAGAAGCAGAATGAGTGGAGGGACAAATTGAAAGGTCACGCCAAAAGCGCGTGATCTAATGGAAAAGAATTTCAATAATGAGTTATCTCGCAAGCCACTAGTGGCTTGCCCCACACTCTTCTTCGAAGAAGAGTGGCTAACATTTGATTGCTGAACCTTATGATTTCTATGAAAAATTCTTCTCATTATACCTCCATCTTTCTCTTATACCTAAAAATATTATACAAAATTATGAAAAATATGTAAATAGTTTTTGTGGAAGTGTTGGGAATACACCATTTATTTGGTAATACATTCTTTTCGTGATATAATTTAATACATATATGAGTAAATTGGTAAAATTATCGCCTTTATTAAAGCTAATCGTTCACGTAACCGCTATTGGCGGGTTTGGGCTGTTTTTCGCAATGAGTTCACACAGACAAACCTTAGTGGATGACTATGAAAACAGCGTCGAATCCAGCCGTGTACTTATAGATTCCGAAACGCTCTCGTTCCCTACCGCCGAAACAGTGTCTGTCGGAACACCACTGCCGTCTAACTTGGGAGAGCTGGACATATCGCTTGAATGCCACAATGATTCGCTGCGGGAAGAGACTGGGGCGGTCGATGAGTAAACGCCGGGAGATTTCTATTATTGGTATGCGTTGCCGCTCGTGCGAGAAAATGATTCATGATACGCTGTTGGAAATTGACGGCATTACAAGCGCGAAGGTTAGCCTGAAACACAGTAGCGCCGTTATTGAATCGGAAAATTATGTAAATGTCGCGGATATTGAACAAGCCGTCCAACGCGCGGGATATAAGGTCGGTAAGGAAAATCGTCCGCCACTCATCAGCCGCAACTCGCGGGATTGGTTCACGGCGTTATGCGGCGTGGCTATCGTGTCTGTTCTATTTTGGATATTCAATACTTCAGGAATATCCCTTGATGTTGACGCGTCAAAAAGCAACGGCGGCAATGACGCGGTATACGCGCTTGTAATGGGCTTAACGGCAGGATTTTCCACCTGTATGGCGTTAATTGGCGGGCTGGTGGCAGGACTGGCGGCGCGGCATAGACAACAACGCCCAAATATTACAAGGCTGCAAAGTTTTCGTCCGCATGTTTTCTTCAATCTGGGGCGTATCGCTGGGTTTGCCTTGCTCGGCGGGCTGTTGGGGCTAGTTGGCTCGGCGTTTGTGTTTTCGCCATTCGTTATGGGCGTACTAACACTAATCGCGGGAATCTTCACGCTAATTATTGGGCTTCAACTAACCGGCGTCTTCCCGCGCTTGTCAGCGTGGAGCTTGCCGCCCAAGCTGTCCGAAAAGCTCGGTATAGGTGGTCATAAAACGAAAGCATACAATCCTTGGCGCTCAGTCATGCTGGGCGCTTTAACTTTTTTGTTGCCCTGCGGGTTTACCCAAGCAATGCAATTATACAGTGTTTCCACCGGCTCTTGGGCGGCAGGGGCGCTGACGATGGGATTGTTCGCGCTAGGTACGACGCCGGGATTGCTTTTGATTGGCGGCGCGACCGCTTTTATGCGCGGGCGCAAGGGTAAAACAGCGCTGAAATTCTCCGGTGTGCTTGTCAGCGTGCTGGCTTTGATGAGCGCCAGCGCCGGACTAAATCTCACGGGATTCCGGTTGCCGGAATTTAATTTTCAATCCAATGAAGCCGATCTAGACGTACCGGAGGAAAACCACATCACCCTTGTGTTCCGCGACCCATACCGAATGTTTGAGCAGGAGCAAATCATCTTGGAAAAAGGCGAAAATTACCGTATTACTATCAATCCCGAAAAAGACGGATACGGTTGTATGGCTACTATTTTACTGCCCGGCTTGACCGATACAAAGGCACAGCTTATCAAAGCCGGGAAGCCGATTGTTTACACCTTCACCGCAAAAAGCGCGGGCGAGTATCAATTCATATGCGCTATGGGCATTCCGTTCAATGTAATTATAAAAGTAGAGGAGTAGATGAAAAAAGAATATTCAATATCCGGGATGCACTGTGCGACCTGCGCTCGCGCGATTGAAAAATCCATTGGCCAAATCAGCGGCGTTAAGGAATCGAGGGTTAATTTCGCGGCGGAAAAAGCGACGGTTTCCGGCACTTTCAACAACAATGACATATTAAAGGCCGTAAAAAAAGCAGGATATACGGCGGCGGTTTACAGCGCGTCGGAGCATAGCCGTATGCATCACGGGAAAGACCGAAAATACAGGCGGAAGTTCATCATAGCGACGATTGTCAGCGTACCGCTGTTGTATTTTATGCTTGCGGATTTTATAGGGAAGAGTGTGCCTTTTTCAGAAACTACCATGCCGTACATGGCCTTGGTTTCATTTGTTCTGGCGACCTTCGCGCAGATTTTTCTGGGCGCGGATTTTTACAAAGGGATGATCTCCGGCCTCAAAAACAAGACCTTCAACATGGACAGCCTTATCGCCATCGGCACGACCACGGCGTATGCGTACAGCCTGGTAAATTATCTGATATATATTTTTGCGAATAACACGCTGATTGCCACTATGGACGCCACCCCATCCAATTTATATTTTGAGACGGCGGTATTTCTAATTACTTTTGTGATACTCGGCAAATGGCTGGAGGCCCGCGCCACAGCTAAAACCGGCGAGGCCATCAAGCGTTTAATGGGTATGAAGCCGAAAATCGCGCGCCTTGTGCGCGGCGCGGAAACAACAGACATTTCGGTGGACGATATTAAAATTGGGGACGTTCTCGCGGTGCGCCCCGGCGAGCAAATACCCGTTGACGGCGAGGTTGCGCGGGGCGCGACGGCGATTGACGAGTCGATGGTGACAGGCGAGAGCGTTATGGTTGATAAAATCGTGGGGGACAAGGTCATCGGCGCAACCGTCAACGGTAGCGGAGCCATTGAAATCCGCGCCGAAAAGGTCGGCGACAATACCATGCTTGCGCGAATTATCCGTCTGGTTGAAGAAGCGCAATTATCCAAAGCGCCAATTGAAGCGTTGTCCGATAAGATCTCCTCTGTATTTGTTCCGGCGGTTTTGGTGATTGCCGCCGCTGCTTTTCTGATTTGGTATTTCCTGCTCGGTGCGGAGCTTTCTTTTGCCGTTATGACATTTACGTCAGTGGTGGTGATCGCCTGTCCCTGCGCGTTGGGGCTGGCGACACCGACCGCTGTAATGGCAGGAACCGGTCAGGGCAGCCGTATGGGGATTCTTATCAAGGGCGGCGAACCGCTTCAGAAAATTGGCGGGGTCAATGCCGTCGTGTTTGATAAAACCGGCACGCTGACCGAGGGAAAGCCAGTAGTGACGGACATTATCGCGCTGAAGAAAACCGAACGGGAAATCTTGCAAATCGCCGCAACTCTAGAAAGCTCCAGCGAACATTCTCTGGCAAAAGCAATTTTAGATAAAGCCGAGAATGAAAATATAAAACCCGCGCGGCATACTGATTTTAAAGCGGTGGCCGGGCGGGGCGTTCAGGCGAAGATTCGGAACAAGACCTACTATCTGGGGAATGTCGCGTTCGCTGGGGAGCATTCCAAAGGCAAACTGCCAGAAATCGCGAGTTTGGAAAACGAGGGCAAAACTGTGGCGCTATTGTTCGACGAAGTATCCGTTCTGGGCGCAATCGCCATCGCTGACCGTCCGAAAAAGACCGCCGCCAAAGCCGTAAAATTGCTCGCGAAAATGAAAATAGAGACTTACATTTTATCCGGCGACAATCGGCGCAGCGTGGCGGCGACCGCCCGGAAATTAGGTATTCAGAACACCTTTGCCGAGGTTCTGCCGGGTGAAAAGTCTGATAAAATCGCCGAACTCCAACAATCCGGCAAAAAAGTCGCGATGGTGGGCGACGGAATAAACGACGCACCCGCGCTGGCGTTGGCCGATGTGGGCATCGCGATGGGCGGCGGTACGGACGTGGCCATTGAAAGCGGCGATGTGGTTATTGTCAATGGCGATCCGCGCGATGTGGCGGATGCTATCCGGCTCGGTCGCGCCACTCTCCGTAAAATACATCAAAACCTATTCTTCTCGCTGTTTTACAACGCCGCTGGAATCCCGATCGCGGCGGGTGTGTCCGCCTTTGCCGGGATATCCCTCAAGCCGGAGCTGGCAGGGCTTGCGATGGCGCTGTCCTCCGTATCGGTCGTCTCGAATTCGCTGCTGCTGAGATTTTTTAAGGCGAGGAAATGAAGCGGAAATGAAAAAGCGGCCATGGCAGTCATAATTACTTGCGCGGCAATATTAGAAATGCCATGAATGGGCTGGATGAAATCAACGAGCAGTGTCTTTACTATAATGATTTCTTTCATTAACAACGGGATTGAACTACCCAAACCAAAACCATCAGGGTTGGCTAGAGCGCCATGCCAATAGATATCACCGATACCACACTCAAACAAGACCGAAACTATCCTAAACGACAGTCTCGGTCTTGTTTGAATGCTTAATACTTGACGCTGATTCCTTGGTTGTAAGGGACGTGGGTTGGGAAAGTGTTGTATTTTTTACAACACCATGTAGGGCTATTCTCCTTAATGCGCCCTGACCTCTGCTTTTCTTATGACGTACCGCTTGCAATGCATGTGATATATGTCCTTATGATTGCACTATTTATGACATATTGTATCCCTAACATCAAGTAATAAGGAGAACACTATGCAAAGAAATAATAGCAAGAAAAAAGAGGGATTAACAGCGAGATACGGCTTTATGCGCGTAGAGGGTTACTCTAAAGACCACAACACCGAAAGCGAGGTTAAATGAAAAGAGCCTTCTCTAACCTCGTATGGCAAGAACTGCACTGGTCACGGCTCTTTCAATATAAGGATGTGCTGAAACTGCTAACACATATAGCCACCTTATCCCCTCGTAAAACCATCATATGGGAAGTACACAGCCAAGGTGGACAGATTCGCTACCTTGTCGGCACAGAAAAACGCTACTTCAAGTTTCTAAAAGCCGCTTTCAAGTCGCATGGAAATATGAAATTCGTGCCTGTGAAAACAGGCGAACGGGAAAACGTCACTATATGTAAACAGCTACGGATATCTAAACCGCTCTTATCGCTAAACACAGATAATGTTCGTAGCGTGCTTAAAATCGCATTTGCGGCGCTCGCAAACACTAAAGAAAGCGAAACGCTGGTGTTGCAGATTGTTTTAGGACAATCTTTCGCGCCATTATCCACGCCGGATAAAGCTCCCAATCATCACGCCACAACAATGCTGGGCACACTGCTTGGTAAAACCGGCGTTGCTTCCAAAGAAAATCAGGCGTTCATGCAGGACAAAAGCTCACAACATAGCTTCTTAGCCCTCATCCGCCTTGGCGCGGCAGCCGAATCCAAACTACGTTCAAATAATCTGCTACAAAGCCTTACTGGCGGCTTCTGCCGAATGGAAGCGCCGGGAGTTAAGTTAGCTACTTATGTTGCCAAGCCAGAGGACCTAAACACTGTCCATATTCCGTGGTACTTACCGCTTAAACTTACTATAACGGAACTATCTTGCTTTGTTCTGCTGCCTTTTGGCAATATGCTACTCCCCGGTCAAAGCGCGCTGCATCCGAAACTGTTACGTCCATCGATCTTCCAGAGAAACCCAGCAAGTGAACAAAATCGAGAGCGTAACTCCGGTAAGAACCCGGAAAACGAACAGGAGCGCAACTTTGGCGTAAGTACCTGCGCTGGGCCGTCCACTAAGCGAAATATCACACCAACCGATTCTTTTGAAACCAGCTTTTTTCCACGCGGTACACCCCCGCTTTAGCGATATTACTTTGGGGGGCTTAGACAAGCTGATCCGCACCGGTGCGGTAAACACAGGCGATGCGCCCGTTGTCACAGGTCAAACCGTAAATTGAATAATATGTAGGTGGGATTAACTTTTAAAAGAAAGGAATCGCCACCATGAATGAGAAAGAATCTGAGGAAAATAAAATAAAAATATCACCTATGCCACCGATTGAGGTTGATCGGTGCAAGATAGGTTCAACAACATATATTGTAACTGTAAGTTATGATCAGGAGGCGAAAGAAGGATTGTTGGACAAATTATGGTGGCTTATACGAAATGATACAAATTAAGACTTGACAGCCATGAATGTGTAGTATAATGGATATAGACTATTTGGTCTTTGGCTGCCCGAAAAGGAGATGACTATGAAACAGCCAAATTCCAATACCAGCAGTGGTATAGCCGCACCTTACCAACATATACCGGATTACAAAGCTGGCTTGGATTTACCAGATGCAATCTCCGTGCTTTATACGCGTTTGTCGAATGAAGACAAGAGAAAAGCCAAGGAGGACGATTCAGATAGTATACAGAACCAGAAGAAAATACTGGCTAAGTTTGCTTTAGACAATCACCTTGTAGGCCCAATATTCTTTACGGACGACGATTATACCGGCACCAATTTTGACAGACCGGATTTTCAGGCAGCAATGGAACTAGCCGAGGCTGGGCGTGTAAGAAACTTTATTGTCAAAGACATGAGCCGCTTCGGGCGAGATCACATTCGTGTCGGGCTTTACAAAGAGATGTTGACGGATGAGCTGAATGTACGCTTTGTTGCTATTAACGATGATGAAGACAGCAAGTATGGCGAAAATGAGATGACCCCATTCCGCAATATTGTAAACGAATGGTATGCGCGGGACACCAGCAAGAAGATTAAAGCGGTTTTTAGAGCAAAGGGTATGGCAGGTGAAAACATTTGCTCTGTGCTACCTTACGGTTATCGCAAAAACTCCGAAACTGGGAAATGGGAAATTGACGAAGTTGCTGCGCAGGTGGTTCGCCAAATCTTTCAGTATTGTCTGGAAGGGCTTGGCCCGACACATATTGCGAACAAACTACAAGCTGCAAGAGTTGAAATGCCCATCGTTTATGCTCACAATACCGGACAGCGTACATACGGCCGATTGCCCGACAATCCTTATGGCTGGGAAGACTCAACTATTGTAAGGATTCTAGCAAGACGTGAGTATCTCGGACATACTGTAAACTTCAAGACTTATCGTAAAACCTATAAGAGCAAGAAAAAGCTCGACAATGATCCCAGCGAATATGTTATCTTTGAGAATACCCATCCTGCCATTATTGAGGAAGATGTATTTGAAAGAGTCCAACAGATTCGCACTGGCAAACGGCGGAATAACCGTAGCGGACGGGTTAGTATCTTTTCTGGATTAGTTTTTTGCGCGGATTGTGGGAGTAAGATGTATTTATCCTCTGGCGAATCTCTTAGTTCAAACCAGGATAATTATACTTGCTCTGGCTTTCGTACCAAAAAGCGGAAGTGCGATTCATCACACTTCATTCGTCAGGTAGTGCTGGGCAAACTGGTACTGAAGCAAATCCAGGCTATTACCGCTATTGCATCCGAGCATAAAGAAGCTTTTGCAAATATGCTTCAGCGGGATAGCGCCGAAAATCTTAGAAAAGAAATATCTGCGGGCAATAAGCGTCTATTGCTGTCACAAAACCGCATACGCGAGTTGGATATAATTATCCAGCGGCTATATGAGGATAATGTGTCAGGCAAGATTACCGATGAAAGATTCATAAAATTGTCCCAAGGTTATGAGCAGGAGCAAAAGGATTTACAGTCACAAGTGGGCGTCTTACAAAAACAGCTTACTATCCAACAGGAAGAACGCTTGAATGTTGACCGATTTTTAGCACAAGTCTGTAAACATTCTAATGTTACTGAGCTTTCAGCCACACTTTTGAATAAGCTGGTAAAGCGGATCGAAGTTCATGCGCGGGATAAGAGCAATGGCGAGAAACAACAGCGAGTTCATATCCACTACAATTATGTAGGAGATATAAGCAAACTGGTCTTGGAGCCATATCCGCCTCCAGATGTAATCCAAAACAAAATAGCCGAAATGGAATAACCGCCGGCAAAACACCGACGGTTATAACTATTTTACAGCCAAAAATAAATACTGTTTTATGGCGCGCCACCTAAAGTAGGTGGTCTTTAGTTTCTCCGGTTTCCTGAAAACTGATTCTCTCGTCGCCACTGTAATTGCGCAGCGCTCCTTGACAACGCGCGTGGCGATTGCTATTCTTTATAAAAAGGTTATCGGGTGATAATATGTCAGGACATTCCAAATTTTCTAATATTAAGCATAGAAAAGAACGCAACGATGCCGCGAAAGGAAAGGTATTTACCCGGCTGGGGCGCGAGATAGCGGTTGCGGTTAAATCTGGCGGGGCGGATCCGGGCGCTAACGGGAGGTTGCGAGATATCATCTCAAAGGCTAAAGCGAATAATATGCCCAATGATACGATCGATCGCAGCATCAAAAAAGCCGTGGGCGACCTTAACGCCGTCAACTTTGAGAGTATCCAGTATGAAGGTTATGGGCCGTCAGGTGCGGCGGTTATTGTGAAAACGCTTACCGATAATCGCAATCGCGCCGCCGCTAACGTTCGCGCCGCGTTCACAAAGAGCGGGGGCAACATGGGCGCAACGGGCTGCGTTTCATACCTTTTTGATGAAAAAGGCTATATTGTGCTGGAAAAAGAGAGCGTAAGCGAAGAAGAGATTATGCTGGCGGCTCTCGATGCCGGCGCGGAAGATTTTTCGGTAGAAGACGAAAGCTATGAAATAACCACCGCCCCCGAAGACTTTTTTACCGTGCGCGAGGCTATCGAAAAATCAGGGTACGAAATACTTTCTGGAGAAATCACTTTCGTACCGCAAAATTATGTAAAATTAAATGATCCAGAAGATCAAAAAAAGATGCGTAAGTTGATTGATATGCTGGACGATGAAGATGATGTGCTGGATGTGTACCATAATTGGGATGAGTGACCGCTTGCCTTGCCCGACTTGGGTTAGTACGCTGACAATGGAAGAATTCGCTCGACTGGAACGCATGTCTGAATTCGAAAAACAATACTACGATTCTGGCGCGCGATACATAGCGGGGGCAGATGAAGTGGGGCGAGGATCACTGGCGGGGCCTGTGCTTGCTTGCGCCGTCATTTTGCCGCGCGGGTTGAAGATACCAGGGGTAAATGACAGCAAAAAACTATCGCCCCCGCGCCGAGAACTTCTGTCGCGCATCATAAGGGAACAAGCCCTTGCGTATGCGTTCGGCGCTGTCGATCCCAAAACTATTGACGAGATAAATATTTATAACGCGACGGTTGCCGCCATGACGGCAGCGCTTGATAAGCTGTCAATCGCGCCAGACGCGGTGCTGACTGACGCGATGAAGCTGCCCTCTGTCACTTGCCCACTTCGCTCTATCGTTCACGGTGACGCGCTGTCAATAACCATAGCCGCCGCCAGTGTGCTGGCCAAAGTGGAGCGCGACGCCATGTTGACCAAATATCACGAAATATGGCCGGTATACGGTTTTGACAAGCATAAGGGTTACGGAACCAAAGCGCATATTAACGCTATTCGCGAGCACGGTTTGTGCCCTGTTCACCGGGTGACATTTTCACAAAAATTCACCGGGGCTTAGCAGTTGAAAATCCGCGCCAACTAAAAGCGGCGGCGCTTAAGTTGACGTGATATAAGATGTGATGAGTATGGCTAACACAGTCTCTGTTGGTATGCAGGGGCAAAAAATTGCGGAAGAGTATTTAACGTCGCGCCGCTGTGAGATACTGGAGCGCAACTATCGCACACGATTCGGCGAGATAGATCTGATAATTCGCGATGGACAAACCATTGCCTTTGTGGAGGTAAAGCTACGCCGCACTCTGCGTTTCGGCACGCCCGCCGAGGCGGTCACTAAAGTAAAGCAGAAAAAGATAAAACGCGTGGCTTTGTACTATGCCTTGCGCCACAATCCCAACGCCGCGTATCGGTTCGATGTGGTAGAGATATTGAGCTTATCGGGGCAAAAGACAATGATTAATCATATTACCGACGCGTTTGTGTAGTAGATGTCAAACCTGCGCGTCTGTTGTTTTTTCGTGCGTTTTTAGCCCATATTTGTTATAATTGATTGCGGATACTAAACTGCAAAGGTGGATATATATGCAGCTTGCCGAAATACGTGAAAAAATGCTTGCCGTTAAACAAAACATCGAAAAGGTAATGATCGGCAAGAGCAAAGAGATAGAACTTGCCCTTGCCGCGCTTTTGTCTCAAGGGCACGCGCTGTTGGAGGATGTTCCCGGTACGGGCAAAACCATGTTGTCTAAATCACTCGCAAGGTCGATAGACTGCCAGTTTAAGCGCGTTCAATTTACTCCCGACTTGTTGCCCAGCGACTTAACAGGGCTTAACGTCTACAGCCCTAAAACGGGCGATTTTACCTTTAGGCCCGGGGGTCTTTTTACCAATGTTTTGCTGGCGGACGAGATAAACCGCGCTACCCCGCGCACACAATCAGGACTGTTGGAATGTATGGAAGAGTATCAGATTAGCGTAGATGGAGTTACATATCCCCTCAAGCCGCCTTTCTTTGTTATCGCCACCCAAAACCCGATAGAAACCCAGGGCACGTTTCCACTGCCCGAGGCTCAGTTGGATCGTTTCATCATCCAGTTAAAGATAGGCTACCCTACCACACAAGGGGGCATAGACGTTATCAACCGCTTCATAAACGACAGCCCGCTGGAAACCCTTAATCCCGTGATATCGGGAGGCGAGTTGGTAAACCTTCAACAATCAATACACGCCGTCACCCTTCACCACGACATAGCCGGATATATAGTTGATTTAGCAGAGGCGACGCGAGCGCGCAAATCTGTCGAGCTTGGTGTCAGTCCGCGCGGCGCCCTAGCGCTGGCAAAGATATCGCAAGCCAGGGCGGCCATGGAGGGAAGGGACTACGTCACTCCCGAAGATGTAAAATATCTCGCGCCCTACGTATTTACACACAGGCTTATTTTACGTGGGCTTAACAATCGCGCCCAAAAAGCGGCTGTGGTAGAAGAGGTGCTGGCCACGGTGAAAGCTCCCACAGAGGATTTTTATAAATGACCGCTTTTGCCGCCATTGTGGCGTTACTGATTGGGTTGTTGATTCATAACGTAGTGTATGACAGGTTCTGGTCACGCGGTGTTAATGTAGAGATGTTCTTTTCGTCGCCCACCGCGACAGAGGGTGACGAGCTTGTGTTGTTCGAGGTGTTAAGCAACGGAAATTTTCTTCCATTGCCGTGGGCAGAGTTAAAATTTCAAACCTCACGCAATCTGGAATTTAGAGATAAATCTGGCGCGAGAATCTCAGACGGCTACTATCGCCGCGACTTGTTTAGCATTATGATGCGCCAAAAGATCACTCGCCGTCTGCGCTTCGTCTGTTTGCGCCGCGGCTACTATACCGTTCGCAATATAGATTTCGTGTCGGGCAACCTGCTTATGACAAAGAAGTATGCCGCGCATTTTGCCAGTAACGCCGCAGTCTCCGTGTACCCAAAGTTGATGCCGTCCGACGCGTTTGACATACTGTATACACGCGTTATGGGGGCTGTGGTATCTCAGCGGTTTATAAATCCCGATCCGTTTGAATTTAAAGGCATACGCGAATACCAGCCTTTCGATACGTTTAGATCTATTAATTTCAAGGCGGCCGCCCGCACAGGCGAATTAATGGTAAATATACACGACTACACTGTTTCTACAGAAGTGATCCTCATGCTAAACCTGCAATGGCACAATGATCGCATAAACGAGTCGCTGGACGAACAGTCTATCCGGCTTGCCGCGTCGCTGGCGGAACGTTTTATCGCGCAGGGTGTGCCTGTGCGCTTTGTGACCAACGGGCAAGACATAATAACCAACGATGGCGCGGATGTGGCGGAAGGGTCTGGCAGCGGCCATTTGTTCAATATATATGAGGTGCTCGCGCGAATAAAATTGGCTAACGATCCCCCCGCGTTCGCTAATACGCTAATTGATATTGGGTCTGTCAAGAAAGGCGAGCCGCTGTATCTGCTCATATCGACATACCATCGGGCCGATTTGGCAAGCGCCTTCCTTGGCCTAAGCCGGTACGGCGCGAAAGCGGAGTGGATTTTGCCATACCTCCCGTACACTCTGCTTAACGTTCTTCCAGAATTGGAGCAAAAAGTTACGCTGTGGGAGGCGTCGTCATGACGCGGGAGCGGCTGTTTGTAGAAGAGTTGTTGTACAACGCGGTCGTATTTATGATATTTTACGGCGTCACGTTATTGCCAGCTACGATGTTTATGGGAGACAATTTCGCCGTTGTATTACTGTTTACCGCGCTGCCTTTCGCGATAAACATGTTAATACGTATGTACGTAAAATATATTTCACTTTTCTTTCTGCTGCATGTGCTGATACCGGCGGCGGGTTATTTCATCGCGTCGGCGTGGGGGTTTGGCGCTTTGGAAAGCGCGCTGTTAACGGTTGTGCTGACTGCCTATCTGATATTCTCCATCGCGTCGCGCATAGGGGCAAACAGACCAAATTTGAGCTTTGCCGCGTGTGCGGTCGCGTGTATTGTCTACGTTGTGTTTTGCGCTGTCGCGGAGCATAACGGATTAACGGGGTTAATAGGCATATACGTAACTTTGGCGACAGTCACTGTGGCGGCGGGGGTTTTGGAGGCGCATTTGGTTAACGTTGACTCTTCGCTGGATTCGTTGACGGCGGAATCTACCCAGCCTGTAAAGCCTATACTCTCGTTTAACAATAAAATAATCACGGGATTTTTGATAATTTTGCTCGCCCTGGTGTTCGGATCACGATACATGATGATTGATCGGATCGTCCGCGCCCTAGGGCAAGGGTTTTTGACGTTAATTAAATTTATCTTCTCATTGTTTACCTACAAACCGGAGCAAGTAGACGACTATGGAGAAATAGAGGTTGCACAGCCGCCTGAGAATGTGTTTGGTATTGAAGAGCAGGAAGAACCCTTTTGGCTGTGGGAATATGTGGAAAAAATACTCGTTGCCTTGGTGACCGTATTGCTGGTTGTAGGCTTTGTGGCGTTGATTGTATATGTGATCTACGTGATCTATAAACGCTTTTTCGAATCCGCCCGAATGGATGAGGACGAAAAAGAGTTTATTATGCCCAATCTATTTAAAGAAATGGTCGGCAAGCAAGGTAAACGCATAGCTTCATGGTTTTTGCCAGTTAACCGCATACGGCGCGTGTTTAAAAGAAAGATAATAAGCCATATAAAAAAAGGCGTGCAGATATCGCAATCTGACACTCCCACACAAATGAAAGACAAGATACAATCGGAGGATATCTCCGGCTTGGTTAAAGAATATGGCGCGGCAAGGTATCAGTAAGAATTATTACGAATTTCGCAAGGTCGGCATAGCTTGCGGTATCATCCGCTAACCATGTTGCTTCGCGCGTCTATGCCGGGGAGACTTGCCGTATGTCAAATGAGCGGCGTGTCAGCTCTCTAGCCTCGCGCGCACTGTTAATTTCTCCCATCGCGAGCATTTGCGCGTATATATTGCCCGCCGCCGTGCCCTCCGCAGGGCCGGTGATCACGAGCTTGCCCGATTTTTCCGCTACAAGTTTGCAAAAATATTCATCCCTGCTGCCGCCTCCCACTATGCATATGGCGCGGTATGAGCGATTTGTTAATCGCTCTATCTCGCTTGCCGAGGCGGCTATGCTTTCCGACAGGCTGTGATAAACCACGTGCATCACGTCCTTTGGCTGATCCGGCACGGGCTGTCCCGTTTCGCGGCACGCGGATCGCACCGCCGCCAGCATGTCGCCGGGCGCAAAGAAGCGCTGGCTGTTTACATCCACGCGCGACGCGAAGTTTGATTGCGCCGCCATGAGTGATAGATCCGGGTACGAATATATTTTGTACTCCTTTTTAAGGTTCTGCACTATCCACAGGCCCATTATATTCTTTAAAAATCTGTACGCGCCGCCGTAACCGCCTTCGTTAGTAAAGCCCGCGCGCATGGAGTCGGCGGACAATATAGGGATATCCAGCTCCGCGCCCATCAAGCACCAGGTGCCGGCGGACAAAAACAAACTTTCACCGTCCAGCGGCGCGGACAGCACAGCGGACGCGGTGTCATGCGTGCAGGGTAAAATTACCTGGCAGCCAAAACCGACGGCTTGTCGAATGGCGTCGCCGAGTTTGCCGACGATAGCTCCCGGTCGGCATATGGGTCCGAATATGTGTTTTGGCAGTCCCGCCGCCGCAATGACAGAGTCGTCCCATTGTTTAGTGAGGGCGTTAACAAGTCCGGTCGTAGTCGCGTTGGTATATTCGCGTGATATTTTTCCCGTTAGCCTATAATGCAGATAGTCGGGCAGCAGCAACATGGTCTTTGCCCGGGAAAGCTCTTCGGGTTGCTGTCGCGCCATTGCCATGAGTTGATACACCGTATTAAAAATTTGCGGTTGAATACCTGTGAGCGCAAACGCTTGTTCACCGGGCAGAGATTCCGCTAATACCTTATCCATTCCGCTCGTTCGCTCATCGCGATAACATACGGGCAAACCGATTCTTTCCCCATCTTCATCCAACAAAACATAATCTACGCCCCACGTATCCACACCCACGCTCACTATGTACTCGCCCTTCAAACGCGCCAGCCCGGAGATTATTTCCGCAAACAGATAGTCCACGTCCCAGCAGAGATAAGCGCCGCTTTTGATCGTTTTATTGTTAAATCTGTGCACCTCTTCCGTAACAAGAACGCCGTCGGCATTGATACGCGCTTTAAGTATTTTGCCCCCCGAGGCGCCAAGATCTATCGCAACATATGTATTCATCAGCTTGTCCGCGCCCGTAAGCGCAACCTCGCTTTCCATATTGTTTTGCACATTATATCATTGTGGATGATTACATGAAAGAGTGATCGGTAATTTGCGATTTGCGATTGAGAATTAATGCTAAGGATTCACTGAATGGATAGGGGAGAATATAGATTTCTTGCTTGATTGGATTTCTTACTTGATTGATTAGATTTTAAAACGGGGAGGACTATGTACGCCGGGCATATCCCGGCTTGCGTCTGTCAACGATTTATAAGACGCCATCTTCATCTTTCACGAGAGTTATGGTCGCGCCCAGGTCAGTGAGGCTTTTTTCTATATTTTCGTAACCGCGCTCCACATGACTGGAGTTTCTTACTGTAGTGCTGCCCTCTGCGGCAAGCCCAGCCAGGATTAGCGCCGCGCCGCCACGCAAGTCTTTTGATTCTACTACCGCGCCCTTAAGCCTTTCTACCCCGCGTATGACAGATGTAGAACCACTGTGCGATAACGTAATGTCGGCGCCCATGCGAACGAGTTCGGGTATATGCCGGTTGCGGGATTCGAATACTGTTTCGCATATCATACTGACGCCGTTCGCTTTAGTGAGCAGCGCTGTCAACTGTGCTTGCATGTCTGTAGGGAAACCAGGGTGAGGCCCGGTTTTGAGTATGGTTATCGGTCGTATGACCGGCGGGGCTTCCAAATAGACGCTGTTTTTTTCAAATCGAACAGAACAGCCAGCTTCTTTGAGTTTGGATGTGATCGGTCGCAGATGTTCCGGCTCTATTGCCGTTAGCCGAATCTTGCCGCCTGTTATGGCGGCTGCGGTTAAAAATGTGCCGGCTACAATTCTGTCGGGCATGACGGAGTGCTCCGCGTCGTGCAGCTTTTTGACGCCCTTTATCACTACGTGGGATGTGCCCGCGCCCGTCACTTTAGCACCCATACTATTCAAAAATTTTTGCAGATCTTCAATTTCCGGTTCTCGGGCAGCATTGCTTATAACTGTGGCGCCTTCGGCAAATACGGCTGTGAGCATCACATTTTCGGTCGCGCCCACGCTGGGGAAGTCCAGGTGAATCTCCGCGCCGACCAATTTATTCGCCTCGCACAAGATAAAACCATGGTCTTCTGTAATGGTTGCGCCTAGTTTGCGCAAAGCCATTAAATGTAGATCGATGGGGCGCGCGCCAAGCTCACACCCGCCGGGATAGCTTATTTTTGCCTTACCGAATTTAGCTAATATTCCGCCTAAAAAGATGAAAGATGATCGCATTTCTCGAACCAGATTTTCGGGTGCCTCGTGCGTACTCGCTTTCGATGAATCAACAGTCAATGTGTCGCCTTCAAAATTTACGCCGCAACCCAGAGCTTTAAGCATTTCTATTGACACGTATGTGTCTGAGATTTTAGGGCAATTGTGTATAACGCTTATACCCCCATTTAGTATGACAGATGCCAGTATGGGCAAAATGGCGTTCTTTCCTCCGCCAATTCTGAGCTGCCCGTTTAGTTTTTTGCCTCCCACAATATGGTAAACACCCACTCCAAACACCTCCATAACGCCACGCGCTTACTGTGTGGCATTGCCTACAGCATATCATATGTCTGGCTTGACAGGGCGGTGCATCGTGTACGAGCGTAATGACATAATATTTGAAAAACGAATCAGGGTTCTTTCAGTACATCCCTACAGCTATCGCCGCTTCTGTAATAAGTAATGCCGGGGAAGAAGAGAGGTACTGCTAGAGCGAGACAGGGCGATTTAGAGACTGTTTCTCTGTTGCGGCATCTAATCGTTTTATGTTATACTATTTTCCGAAAAAGGGGCGCGGTATGGCGGGAAACGAAACAGTCGGTCTATGTCAAACGGCAAAATTAAGCATCAAGAAAGGTGGAACCAAGGTGACGAGGTTTAAGCGAGTGCTATTAAAAGTCAGCGGTGAAGCGTTGCAAGGTGAAAAACCCATTAACGAGCAAGGGAAAATCGCAGACCTCGATCCGCGTATGGCTGCAAAAATGGCGCGAAAAATCAAGGCGGTGCACGATTTGGGCGTGCAGGTGGCTGTGGTGATGGGTGGGGGCAACCTCTGCCGCGGTAAGGACTGGAGTAAAGACGGCATGGATCGGGTAACAGCGGATTATGTAGGGATGTTGGGCACAATAATGAATGGCTTGGTGCTGATGGACGCGCTGGAGCGCCTACAGTCGCCGGTGCGCCTCATGTCCGCGCTAAGTATGCCAGTGGCGGCCGAATTATATGTTCGCAATAAAGCCCTGCGGCATTTGGCTCACAATCGCATCCTTATTTTGACGGCGGGCACAGGCGTACCTTATGTTACTACCGATACCGGCGCTTCACTGCGAGCCCTAGAATTACGCTGTGAAGTTTTGATCAAAGCCACCAAGGAATCGGGTGTCTATGACCGCAATCCACATGAGCATTCTGACGCGCGGCGCTTTAAAACCCTCAACTACCGCGATGCCATCAATATGTCCGGTGTAGAAATTATCGACACTTCGGCTTTGGCGATGTGCCAAGAAAGCAATCTGCCAAGCATGGTTTTTAAGATGTTTGATGAACAAAATCTACTGGCGGCTATCCAGGGGGAAGATGTAGGTACATATTTGGATAACCGCACCGAGACCGCCTACGCGTAAGATTTAGAAGCTTTGCTTACTTGTAGGTTAGCGGGATGAATTGTTGGCGGTAACTTGACAAAAACTAAAAATATGTGTAATATATAAGAAATTAGCGATTAACAATTATTAACAATTAAGAATAGTTGAGCACATGGTATTGGCTTGCTTATGTTTTCGCCGCTAGGCGCGTCAAAGCCTCTGGAAGCGTCAAACGAGAAGCCCTTGTTTCAAATGCCATTGATGTTGAGTGGGGAAGGTTACGCAGGTAATGAGAGTGCAGTCGTTGAAGTCTGCACTCTTTTCAATTCGTTGACAATCAATCGAGCAATCAATTCAAACCTGCCAGCGAATTATCCAGCGCTCATTTCCACAAAAATAATTTAGGATAGTTAAATGCCCTGGCGTCAGGTTTAACCCCAGGGCATAGGTCAGGCGGTTCCCGCTCGTTGTGTATGTATAATAAATCTATAACGGTTTAGAGTAATACCTTAATGCCTCACCCATCTTGGCCACTTCGCGGAAGGTGTTGTAAAAAGCAAATGACGGGCGTACAGTCGCCTCCAACCCAAAGTGACGCATGATAGGTTGCGCGCAATGATGTCCCGCGCGAACCCCTATGCCTATACCCGCCAAAAATTCAGCGACATTATCGTTGCTGTGACTGTCCAGTACAAAAGACAGCGCGCCAACGCGCCGGGTCGGCATGCCCACAAAGCGTAGGCCGGGGACCGTAGAGAGGGTGTCTGTTGCGTATTCGATAAGCTTATGTTCATACGCCGCTATATTATCCATACCTATGTCCGTTAGATAATTGAGCGCCGCTGCCAGGCCCACAGCTCCTACAATATTGGGTGTGCCCGCCTCAAATTTTTGCGGGCTTTTGTGAAAGAACGTCCGCTCGAACGTAACGTCGGCTATCATAGAACCGCCGACTTGGTATGGGCGCGCCGCGTTCATAAGCGCGCTTTTGCCGTATAGCACTCCAATGCCTGTAGGGCCTAGGCACTTGTGACCAGAAAACGCCAAAAAATCTACGTCGAGTTCATAAACATTTATTGGTATGTGCGATACGGCTTGAGCAGCGTCTATTAGAACGCTTACGCCGTTTTGGTGCGCTATCGCGATCATTTCTTGCGCTGGCAGCACCGTGCCCAGCGCGTTTGACACATATGTAAATGACGCAAATCGTGTTCGATTATTAAACAGCTTTGCGTATTCCGCCATGTCTATCTGCCCTGTTTGGTCTACGGTAGCCACACGCAAATGAGCGCCTTTTTCTTCTGCTATCACTTGCCATGGCACAATATTTGAGTGGTGCTCTAGCAGCGTTAGTATGATTTCGTCGCCGGGATTAAGCAGTTGCTTTACATATGCCTGCGCGCATAGATTTATGCTCTCGGTCGCCCCGCGGGTAAAGACGATTTCATTGGGCGCCGCGCCGATAAACGCGGAAACCTTTTCGCGTGCCGCTTCAAACTGGCTAGAGGAACATCTGGCTAAGGTGTGTCCTGATCGGTGCACATTTGCGTTTTCATGTAAATAATAATAGCTAATGCGGTTAATAACCTGTACAGGCCGTTGTGTAGTCGCGGCATTGTCAAAATATATTAGCGGATTGCCATCTACAGTGCGCTTTAAAATGGGAAAGTCGGCGCGAATTTGATCAATGCCTATGCCGCCTATGCTCATTGGCAGCCTCTCGGACGGCTGAATGTCATCGGGTAAAAAGGCGGGCACTTCTTCCAGCGCTAAAATCTGTGGTACAAACGACAACTTTTCTTCTGTCGTATGCTTGGAGGCGTCTATTGGTAAAGGTCTGCTGTCAGATGAAAGATTAGGCTGATACTCCCAAACAAAATGATTTCCTGAATTCATATGTATTCTCCCTATTTATGACAAAATATTTAATAGTTTTCTATATTATAACATCAATTACGAATAAGCAAATAGATATTTAGTATATATTAACTGAAAATGTTAGAAGTGTCAATTGATATAATTAAGGGCTAATTATTAGGTAATTTTGCAGAATTAATTTATATTTTATAATATTTGGGCCAGATAGACTTTTTTCTTGAGATTTTATAGTGTTTATTGTATACTGTTAGGGAAAATCTGGATAGTTATCGATTTTCTCGTCTTAAAAAAAACAGGGGTAGGTAATGGACAAAGAAAATAAAGACTTCTGCATGAAGCAAGCGGCGGCTTACGTAGACGGCAGTTACGATGTTAGGTCTGGCGCGTACAGTTGTGGTATCGTTTTTATTTACGATGGCGAAGTAAGAACATTTAGCAAACGGTATGACGATCCTGATTCCGCGCGGTCGCGCAATGTGGCGGGTGAGATTAAGGGCGCTGAAGTGATTATGAAACACTGCGCGAAACATGGTATTAAGCATTTGGATTTGTTTTATGACTATGAGGGTATCGCCGCTTGGTGCTTGGGCAGGTGGAAGGCCAAACTGCCTATCACTAAAGCATATAAAGAATTTTATGATTCTATCAAAAACCATCTTAATGTTACATTTCATAAAGTGACGGCGCACACGGGCGACAGGTATAACGAACAGGCTGACAAGCTGGCAAAAGATGTGTTGAGCCTATGAAGCGCCCCGATCCGGAAGATTTTAGCGAGAGAGATTTTAGCAAGAAAGATTTTAGCAAAAAGCCGCATGGTTCCGGTATTAACAAAAAGCAAATGAAGAAAAATATTCGACGTGTGTTTTGGTTGTATTTTGCCTTGTTTGCCGCGCTTACCATCTATCTTATCAAATTTCTTGCTGTGGATAGCGCCGGCATAATAACGGGTACGTATAACCCGCGCTTGCGAAAAACCGACGACACCATGATTCGTGGTAGTGTCCTGGACGCTAACGGCAAAACATTGGCGATAACCGACGAAGGCAAACGCCTGTATCCTCTGGGCGAGTCAGCCGCGCACTTGGTAGGCTATGCTGACTACGCGGCAGGTTTTTACGGTGTTGAAGCGCGCTACAACTTCCAGATGCAATCGGCGCATAACGAATTATTACAGCGGCTTAATAACGTGCTTAATGATACACCCGTAATAGCTGACAGTTTGGTTCTTACATTGGATTCTGACTTGCAGCGCTATGTTTATGAGCAGCTATGGGGTAAATCCGCTGCGGTGGTTTTGGATGTTTCGACGGGGAAAATACTTGCCATGGCATCGCGCCCGTCGTTTGATCCACAGAATATGGATTTCGATATGTTGAAAAATGACGAGAGAGCGCCGTTGCTTAACCGCGCGACACAGGGGCTGTATCCGCCAGGGTCTATATTCAAAATTATCACGGCGGCTGCCGCTATGGAGTACGATATGGGCAATATGATTTACACCTGCGAGGGGCAAACCGTATTGGGCAAACGAATAAGGTGCTATAATTTGACAGCGCATGGCGAAGAAGACTTGGCATTGGCGTTTGCCAAATCTTGCAATACGTTTTTCGCGACGCTTGGTGTTAAACTTGGGGACGCTAAACTTAAAACAGTTGCCGAACGCGCGTATTTTAATTCGGCAATCCCCTATGCGCTGGAATACAGCGTGTCTAGATTTAGTCTTACCGATGAGATATTAACAAATGATATGATATCAAATGATGCTCCCCTTGATGGTATACCCTCTTTTGAAACATCAATCAGCACAAATGGCAACGAACCCATGCTGGCCGATACGGCAATCGGGCAAGGCGAGACATTAATTGTCCCATTGCTGGCAGCTATGATAACGGCGTGCGTTGCTAACGACGGCATTATGATGGCGCCCTACATTGTCGATCACATTCAAACCTATAACGGCGCTGTTATACAAAAGAATATGCCCCAAATGATGAAAATGGTGTTTACACCTGAGCAATCGGCAATGCTCACAGAAATGATGACACAAGTGACAGAGATCGGCACGGGCAATAACGCTTATGTCGAAGAAACGCGAATTGCGGCAAAAACTGGTACGGCAGAAAATTCTTCTGGGGAGGATCATGGCTGGTATACCGCGTTTTTTCCAGCAGACGCGCCGAAGTACGCGATCGCTATTATTGTTGAAAATTCGGGGGGAAGTGCGTCGGTTCTCCCCATTGCAAAAAACATCGTAAAATATTTGACATAATAAGTAAATAATGGCATAATATGTATGATTATCGCAATTGGAGAGATTTTGGGGGGACACATATGCTGGCAATCGAACGGCAGAATAGGATACTCGCTTACTTGCAAGCTAATCAGACTGCGCTTGTGTCAGACTTAAGCCGCGAGTATCATGTCACGGAAGAAACCATAAGACGCGATTTAGAGAAATTGGAGCGTCGAGGTCTTATCCGCAAAACTTACGGCGGCGCTATTTACGGGCAAGAACTTGAGCCTGAGCTGTCCGTGCGAAGCCTTGATGTGCGCAGTGAGCAAGAAAACATTATAGATATCGCCAAAAAAGCGGTAGAACTTATTAAAGATGGCGATACATTGATGTTAGACTCATCACCATTCGCAATCGCCACTGCGCGCTTGCTCAAAGCAAAAAATGATATTACCATTGTCACCAACTCGCTGGAAATCATGGTAAATTGCGCCTATCACAGGCATGTTAAGGTGATATCTACCGGCGGCGTAGTGCGCCCGAACGAGCTTGTTCTTACGGGAGCCGCTTCAGAGCAGACCTTGCGCGCCCTGCATGTCGAAAAAGCCATTATATCTTGTACAGCCATTCATCGAGATTTTGGCCTTTCGGAAGAGAACGAGCAGGAGGCGGAGGTGAAGCGCCTTATGACCCGCGCTGCCCGGCAGATTATTTTGGGGGTTGAGAATTATAAGTTTGACAATGTAAGTTTTGTGCAGTTCCTTGATGTTCCCCATGTGCATGTTATAGTGACCAACGACATGCCCAATTTGCCATGGCGCGACTTCTTGCGTCAGCATCAAATCAATCTTGTCGCCTGATTGCCAATTAAAACAATACATATACATACGGAGCAGGTTTCCTGCTCCTTTTTCGTGGCGGAGACCTGTTGTGGTATGGGCTTTTTTGTGATATAACATAAAGGATATCATAAGATGCGTTCAGGGTGAATCGGATGAACAAAAACAGATACTTCGGGTTGTTTGCCACGACATTTTCGGTCAGCGCGCTGACGTTTGGCGGCGGGTATGTAATAGTTCCGTTGTTAAAAAAGAAATTTGTGGATGAAAAAGGCTGGCTGGAAGAGAAAGAAATGCTCGACATAACGGCCATTGCCACATCTGCGCCAGGGGTTATGGCCATTAATACATCAATACTTATTGGTTATCGCGTGGGAGGGGTTGGCGGCGCGCTTGTTTCGATGCTAGGAGCGGCCTTGCCTCCTCTTATCATCATGTCCATTGTCGGTGGCCTTTATGACTCGTTTATTGACAATACCTACGTCGCTTCCGCTCTAAAAGGGATGCAAGCTACAGTTGCGGCTTTATTGGCTGACGCTGTCTTTTCGCTCTCTGGCAACATAGTAGGAGGCAAAGATGTGATGGGAACCGTGATAATGGTCGTGGTGTTCGCAGCGGCATTTTTTCTTAATGTTAACGTGGTTGTTCTCATCCTTTCGTGCGCGGCTATAGGGCTGGTTAGATCATTCGGGAATAAAAAAAAGTGAAATTTTAATGTAATAAAAAATTAAGAATTAAAACATGGGAAGTTATGTTATGATATATCTCGAATTGTACTGGACATTCTTTCAAATAGGTTTGTTAGCTATTGGCGGAGGATACGCGACGCTGCCCATGATAAAAGAGCGCGTGATAATTGCTCAGGGCTGGATGACTCAAGCTGAATTTTTAGACCTGCTCACGCTTTCGCAAATGACCCCTGGCCCCATCGCAATTAATGCGTCTACCTTCACAGGCTTTCGCGTTGCGGGTATGTTGGGCGCGGTGGTCGCCACTTTGGGTTGTGTGTCGCCCGCCTGCGTTATCGTTACGACCTTGGCATATTTTTACAAGAAATATCAAAGCCTTAAACGTGTGCAGGACATGCTCTCGGTTATGCGCCCCGCCGCCGTCGGGTTAATCGCGTCGGCGGGCGCGGCGATTATTATAGAGACGCTGTGGCCAGGCGGCATAGTGTTTGATACATCGTTCATAACCCCAGACGTGTTCGCGGTAGTGATCTTCATACTGTCGTTCTGTGCGCTGCGTTTTTTTAAAGCGCCGGTAATTATTGTTATTATTACCTCAGGCGCAGTCGCGCTGGCGGTTTATCTGATTAAAGGATGGTTAAATTGATTCGCACACGTTTTGCGCCCAGCCCTACGGGCATGATGCACATAGGTAATCTGCGCACTGCCTTGTATGAATACCTTATTGCCAAACACTATGGCGGTATATTTCTACTGCGTATAGAAGATACTGACCAAAACAGATATGTGCAAGGCGCGGAGGATTTTATCTACCAAACATTAAAGACAGCCGGCTTGACCCATGACGAGGGGCCGGATGTGGGAGGGAACTATGGCCCATATCGTCAAAGCGAGCGCAGGCATATCTATAGTCAGTACGCGGAGCAGTTGGTTAAAAACGGCGGCGCTTACTATTGCTTTTGTAAAAAAGAGGACCGCGACAGCACTGAAGATGACGAACAGCTTACCTTTGCCAAGTATGATAGAAAGTGTTATCGTTTGACAAAGGGAGAGATTGAATCCAAAATTGCCAATGGAGAAGAGCATTGCGTACGTCAGCTAATACCCGCTGGAGCGGCGACATTTGATGATGTTATTTATGGCTCTATCACCGTTCAAAATGAAGAGATTGAGGATCAAGTGCTACTCAAATCTGATGGTATGCCCACCTATAACTTTGCCAATGTGGTGGATGATCATCTCATGGGCATTACACACGTTTTGCGTGGTTGCGAATATCTCACATCCACGCCTAAATACAACCTATTGTACGAGGCGTTTGGCTGGCAGCCTCCCGTGTATATTCATTTGCCGCTTATTTTGGACGCGTCTGGGCGCAAGTTTAGCAAGCGTGATGGCTCGGCGTCGTTTACAAATCTATTGGATATGGGTTTTTTACCGGAAACGATTGTGAATTATGTAGCGCTTTTGGGTTGGAGTCCCTCTGATAATCGCGAAAAATTCACTCTTGCTGAATTGGTTGGTGAATTTGATGAGCGGCGTATCAGCAAGTCGCCCTCTGTGTTTGACATCAACAAGCTTACATGGCTTAGTGGAGAGTATTGGAAAGCTATGGACGCTGATGAATTTTACCCGTATGCCCTGCCGGTACTGCAAGATTGCGTTAAGGCGCCCGGAATTGACTTAAAAACCGTCGCTGAGATGGTTAAAACACGCATATCGTTTCTTAATGATATACCGCCTTTGGTGTCATTTATCGACAATCTACCGGCTTATGACAAAAAAATGTTCGAGCATAAAAAGATGAAGACTACACTGGGAAATTCTCTGGTTAGCTTGACACATGTTCTTGAGATATTACAGGGTATGCAAGATTTTTCCGCCCAAAATATATATAATGAGTTGTTGAGGTTGGCTTCGACGTTGGGAGCTAAAAATGGCGTTGTACTGTGGCCTGTGCGTACTGCGCTAAGCGGTCAGCCGACATCTCCGTGCGGCGCGGCGGAGCTATGCGCGCTATTGGGCAAAAACGAGACCCTGCGCCGCGTTAAGATGGGGATAAATAAATTAATGAATTAACTTATTTATTAATAGAAGCTGATGGGCAGAGAAAACCAAAACCATACAAACGCGACAAAGGTGATACTTGTGGAGATAGAACGTAAATTCTTGTTAGACGCCATTCCTTTTGATTTGAGTAAGTTCGAGCACATAGATATTGAGCAGGCTTATATTTCGGTAGACCCTGTAATACGTCTGCGCCGCGCCGACGATGACTTTTTTCTCACCGTGAAGCAAGGGTTCGATATGGCTCATGAAGAAGCAGAGTTTGTGATCACACAGGAGCAATATGATCGCCTGTTGCGCAAAGCGGAGACGAAGTCGATCAAAAAAACTCGCGTACGTATTCCCATTGTAGAAGGGCACATTGCCGAGCTTGATATTTATCATGATTCACTGGCGGGTTTCGCGACTGTTGAGGTCGAATTTAAGAATGTGGAAAACGCGCGAGAATTCATGCCGCCTGTGTGGTTTGGCCAAGAGGTGACAGGGGATTTACGCTACGCTAATAGCGCTATTGCAACCTTTGGTTTGCAAATCCATTAAAACTTGACGTTTATATGTCGAAAAAAGGTACACAAACCTGTTGAAATGTCTACGTTTGTTTCTTGATTTATAAATATTTCTATACTATAATGTATCTATAGGGAAAATAAACCATCAATCACCAACAGGTGTTTTATTTACTGCAAGTCTTGCAACGAAGTATGGCGAATGTTGCGTCATTCGTTAATCCAGTTGCAAATTCGCAGTGGGTAATGATGTCCCTAACGATTTTGGGTTACAACCACTCAGGAGGAGATAGGTATGAGCGACGAAAAGATCAAAGTATTGCTCGCCGACGACAATAAAGACTTTATTGATGCGGTGACGAGCTACCTGTCATTACAAAATGACATGGAGATTGTCGGTGTCGCCTACGACGGCATGGAAGCCTACACCAAAATTCTTAACGCTAAACCAGATGTAGCAATTTTGGACGGCATAATGCCTAATTTGGATGGCTTGGGCATATTAGAAAAGCTCAACAAGTCCAAGAACCCCAGTGAAGCGCCTATTTGTATCATGCTCTCGGCTGTTAACCAAGAAAAGATTACACAGCAGGCGATAGACCTGGGCGCGGAATATTACATGGTTAAACCGTTCGACTTGGCGTGCCTGGCAAGCCGTATACGGCAAATGAAAGAACTGCTGAGCCAAAAAGGAGTGTTGCAAAGCTTAACGAACAGGAGCAAAAAGAATCTTAACATTAACCTTGAATCTCGCGTGACCAATGTGCTTCACGAAATTGGAGTGCCGGCACACATACGCGGATACCATTACATGCGTGAAGCCATTATGATGGCGGTTAACGACATCGATGTGCTTAACTACATAACGAAAGAATTGTACCCAAACATAGCAAAAAAATGCAACACAACGCCAAGCCGCGTAGAACGCGCTATACGACACGCGATAGAAGTTGCGTGGAGTCGTGGGAAAGTGGACGTTATTGACAATATGTTTGGTTACACGGTTAACAACCATAAAGGCAAGCCCACAAACAGCGAATTTATCGCCCTTATAGCCGATAGATTGCGCTTGGAACTTAAGGCGGGTTAATCCTTTTTACAAAAATGTTAATAAGATAGATTTTCGTTTTACCCTAATTATGGTAGTTTTTAAACTATCATTTTTTTATGTAGGTGACAGTAATAAGTGAAAAAATACGGGAGGGTTTTCAATGAATATTCTCGCAATCTGCGGCGCGGGTAACAAGAACCGTAATACCGCTGCAATGCTCAAAAGCGCCTTTGATGGCGCAATGAGCCTCCCCTGCACTACAGGTGAGATGATTTACCTGTATGACCTCAATTTCAGGGGCTGCATAGGTTGCCATTCATGTAAGCTGCTGGATGAGAACAGGTTTGCGCATTGTGCCATGCGAGACGATTTGACGCCTGTTTTGGAAAAGGCGATTGCCGCCGACGTGTTGCTTATCGGTTCGCCGATATATTTCAGCGATATCACTGGTGAGACTCGCTCATTTATGGAGCGATACTTCTTTCCCGGCATAACGTACAATAAAGACCGCGCCCCCACATACCCGAAGCGTACCAAAGTAGGTTGGGTGTTTACGATGAACGCACCCGGCGAGGTTTACAGGGATTTTTTTGACGGGCTTGTCAGTATGGCTAATCGGATAATAGGGGATTCGGAATATGTTATGGCCTACCATACACAGCAAATGGAAGATTATTCAAAATATGCCGCCAATATGTTCGATGTAGAGATGGTGAAGCGCCGACATATAGAGCAATTTCCCAAGGATTGCGACGCCGCGTTCGAGATGGGGAAGCGGCTCGCTATGACGCACGAATAACCACGGCGTGAAATTCACAGACTTGCTCCGAAAAACCAGAAATAGTCGATACGGGTAACGACAGGCACTATTTTATACCCTGTCAATATGATATAATACCATAAAAAATAAAAGGGGCGGTATCACAGCATGGCAAACAACGCCGATTATCTGCGCACGCTTAGGGATAACAGATACACTGTATGCAAGTCGCTGGAAGAACAGGGAGTCTTTATTATGGACGCGGCAAGCACATGGATAGATGCGGAAGCAACCATAGGCGCGGGCACAGTCATATACCCCGGCGTTTTTATTGAGGGGGCGTGCGAGATTGGCGAAAACTGTGTGTTGGGAGCCAACACGCGAATCGTTTGCAGCCGTATGGGAAACGGCGCGTCGGTTAGTTATAGCGTGGTACTAAATTCGCGCATTGGCGAAGACACCTCTGTTGGCCCATTCGCTTATGTGCGCCCTGGGTCTAATATCGGCAGCCATTGTAAAATAGGCGACTTTGTAGAAGTAAAAAATTCCACCATAGGCGACGGAACAAAGGCCAGCCATTTAACATATGTGGGCGATTCTGTGGTAGGAAATAATGTAAACTTCGGCTGCGGCACGGTAACGGTCAATTATGACGGTATAAATAAACACAAAACAATCATTGGAAACAACGCGTTTATAGGCTGCAACACCAACCTTGTCGCGCCGGTGACTCTTGACAATGGCGCGTACACGGCGGCGGGTTCTACCATTACAAACGACGTGCCGCAAAACGCGCTTGCCATTGCCCGCGCCCGGCAGGTTAATAAAGAGGGTTGGCAGAGACCGATGTAAGCCTAATCTCTCTTAGATAAATTCTGCAAACACACGATTGGACACATCACGGCCATATTTCGTAAGACGAATATGGTCGTGATTTTTTTCCAGCAAGCCCAACGCCACATTCTTTTCGATAATATCGCTGTACAGGTCAATCAGTCGCGAGTCGCATACGCCTTGGGTTAATCTCAAACCCAAAAACATTGCCTCCGCGTCTGCGTCGCCGCCCGTCAAATGAATAACATCGTATTTTTTCCCCGGATTTTTTATATATTCGTCCAAATCGCAACTGTTGCGCCAGCGCGTGTTGTCAACAAACGAATGGCTGTTTAACCCGAAGCCAACATAGCTATCCCTGCACCAATACTTTATATTGTGCCGACATTCACTGCCTTGTGTGGCGAAGTTTGATATTTCGTAATGGTTGTAACCGCTGCCGCCAAGCGTTTCACATGCCGCGTGATACATGGCGCGGTCTGTCGCGTCGTCGGGAAGGGGCAGCTCGTGCCGCTGCTCGTAAAAGGGCGTCCCTTCCTCTATAGTAAGAGCGTAAGCTGAGATATGCGCGGGCTTCAACTGCACCGCGCTATACACCGTTTCGTTCCAATCGTCCAACGATTGATACGGAAGAGAGAACATGAGGTCTAAGTTTATGTTGTTAAACCCCGCTTTAACAGCGTTGTAATAGGCGTTGAGAAACAGTTCGCGATCGTGAGGCCGCCCCAGAATTTTCAGCAATTTGTTTTGCCACGCCTGCAAGCCAAAACTTATACGGTTAAATCCGTTATTGCGAAGGGCTTTAAGATAATTAAAGTCAACCGTGCAGGGGTTAGCCTCGGTTGTTATTTCCGCGCCGGGGGCCAGATGTTTTGCCAGCTCGACCAATATTTGGCAGAGGTAGCTGGCGGGCAAGATCGTAGGCGTGCCGCCGCCAAAAAATATGGTATCAACCCCATCGCACAGAAGGTTTCGCGCCTGTTTTATCTCACTTATAACAGCGTCTTTGTACGCTTCAAAGATATCCTCCCGCCTAGGAAATGACAAAAAATCGCAGTACGCGCATTTTTGGCGGCAAAAGGGAATGTGTATGTAAACACCCGTCATGAAGGCACCTGCTTTCGCCGTACATCGTCAACCTCAAAAGCAAAGCTGACATTCATATTTTTGATAGCGCCGCGATCTCCGTGCCTTTTGCCGTGATTGAACCCTTAAAGGTTTTTGTTTCATCTATGCGCTCGTTCCTCTGCTTGTAATCTTACAAGCCGTATTATACAGCAAAAAGGCGCAAAAGTAACGGCTTTCGCGTTTTTAATTTTTGAATTTTTGAACGGAAAGAAAATTTTCGGGAATTGGACAAAGCTGATGAGAGAAAAGGCGCAGCCGGAGGGCTGCGCCTTTTCTCTCACGCTGAACGGCAAGAACGGCGGTATAACAGATATGAACGCCGTATATCCGCTTTTTTGCTATTGTATTTCCAACGACAAATGTAATACAGACCCATCACTTCCGGTAATCGTTACCGAACCCGTACCGGAACTTGTGCCAGGCCCTATTTCCCACTCCCACAACACATTGCCTTTGCTGTCCGCTGTCTTTTTGGTTAATCCTTGAGCCGTACTAACATTACCCTTTGGAGTGATATATTTGATGCTGTACTCAACCCCGGGCGTACCCTGAATGGTTACCACGGCGTTTCCGCCTGGGACAACAGTGTAGGTATCCGCGCCGCGAATTTCAGGAGTAGGTGTTGTTTTAGTTGGCGCAACTGTTGGAGTTCCGTTAAGTCCAGATTCCTTGCCAGTAAGATATGCTGTGTTAGTTGTTGCGTCCCATGCCAGATCGGCGCTAAACATTTCTGATATTGGCCTTAATTGAATATATGTGCTGTCATCATACAATAGCGTTTTAGCGTTACTTGGATTTCCATTTACAACCAGCTTTACTCTATCAAAAAACACATTAATAGTTTGATTGGTTTCTCCATATATCTATCGTTATTGACGCGCCAGCGGCGGGCTCGCCTATGGACATGAACGCCATTAAGTGATAAAGTATCTGTATGCGTAAAGGAGAGATCGCGTGGGAGATATTTTTTCTATTATGTCATCAAGTTTGGTTTCACTGTTCATATGTTTGGCGGTAGGATATATTTGCCGTAAAAAGCATATATTGAGCCGCGAGATAACCGGCGGACTCTCAAGCCTGCTGATAATGGTCACACTGCCTTGCACCATTTTCATTTCGTTTCAGCGCGAATTTTCGTCTGAACTGCTGATCGAAAGCGTCTGGGTGTTTATCATATCGGTCATAACTAACTTTTTTGCGATGTTTATGGGCTGGGTGTTTACCCGTTTATTCAAAAAACTGACAATAGATCAAAAGCGGCTGTGGATATTCGCCTTGACATTTAGCAACACAGGCTACATGGGCCTGCCTGTCATTAACGCCATTTACGGTGCGGAGGGGTTGATCTTTTGCGCCATGGTGTCTGCGGCGTTTAACTTTATGGCATACACCGTTGGCATTCGTATCATCTCAAAAGAAAAAAAGAAAATGGATTGGCGCGCCATTGTGTTTAACCCGCCGCTCATAGCGTCTGTTATCGCCATAATTTGCTTTGTGTTATCCGCTGTCCCGCCCGCGCCTGTCAACAATGGCATAAAGTTTTTGTCTGACATGACTACGCCGCTCGCGATGCTCATCATTGGATCAATGCTGGCGAAAAGCGATATCACCCGTGTGTTCACAGATAAGCTGCTTTACATACCGATGGCTGCGAGGCTAATCGTGCTGCCTTTAATCGCGCTGTATGTACTTAAGCCATTCGTAACCAACCCTGTTATGCTTGGCGTGTGCGTGATACTTACAGGTATGCCCGTCGCGACCATCACACCTATTTTTGCGGAGCGCTACGGTAGTGATACGGATTACGCAAGCAAAATAGTTTTCGCGACCACTGTTTTGTGTTTGGCGACGACGCCACTCATTTCGCTTTTATTGTAATAAACCGCATACCAATACTTGAATACAAGGAGGACTTATGATAAGCAAATCGCTGGCGCATGACGTGCTGGAGGCTGCGCTCGCCAACGGAGGGGACTTTGCGGAAATTTTTGTCGAAAATAAAGAGACAAGCGCGGTCGTAATGCTTAACGGCTTTGTGGAAGAAGCCTTGTGGGGCGTGGACTATGGCTGTGGAATCCGCATTTTTAACGGGTTGGGCGCGGTGTATGCCTACACCAATGACACCAGCGCGAGCAACCTGCTGCGCGTAGCCAAAGAGGCCGCCGAGGCGGTTGTGAACACCCGCAATGAAAAGGCTGACATCAAACTTGCGTTTGAGAATATGAAATTCGAAAATATTCACCCCATCATCACTCTGCCCCAGTCCGGCGCAAAAAAAATAATTGTGGAAAAATTAAAACTCGCGTCGGACAGCGCGTTTGCCTTTGACCCGCTTGTTACACAAACATCGTGCCAATTTTCCGGTTACACACAAGATGTGCTGATAGCGAATTCAGAAGGCATGTGGGCGGAAGACAGGCGTGTGCGTACCCGCGCGTTCCTCTCCGCCGTGGCCAGCGAGGCCAGCGAGAAGCAAACAGGCAGTGCAAGCTCCGGCGCGCACAAGGGTTTTGAGTTTTTCGAGAATCTCAACACGGCTGACATGGGCAATGAGTCCGCCCGCATGGCTGTCACGATGCTTAAAGGCGGCATGTGCCCCAGCGGTAAAATGCCCGTTATTGTAGGCAACGCCTTTGGCGGGGTTATTTTTCACGAGGCTTGCGGGCACAGCCTTGAAGCGACGAGCGTAGCGCCGAAAGATTCGGTGTTTTCAGATTGCCTGGGCAAAACAATCGCCAGTGGGATCGTCACCGCCATAGACGACGGCGCCATGGCCAACGAATGGGGCTCCCTTAACATAGACGACGAGGGCACAAAGACACAGCGCAATATGCTGATCAAAAATGGGGTTCTTAAGTCGTATCTTATAGATAAACTAAACGGGATTAAGATGGGTATGCCCAGCACGGGTTCGTCCCGGCGCGAATCTTACAAGTACGCGCCTACCTCGCGCATGACCAATACGTTTATCGCGCCCGGAACAGATAAGCTAGAGGATATTATAGCTGACACAGAGTATGGCCTGTATGCCAAATCTATGAGTGGCGGTTCGGTTGATACGGCTACGGGAGAGTTCAACTTTGCCGTGCGCGAGGCCTATCTTATTGAAAGCGGTAAAATCGGAGAAGCCGTGCGCGGGGCCACGCTAATTGGCAAAGGTTCGGAGGTTCTGCAAAACATAGACAGGGTGTCAACCGATTTAGAGCTCGCGCCGGGAATGTGCGGGTCTTTATCTGGCGCGGTACCGACTACAGTTGGCCAACCGACTATACGTGTGAGGGAAATTACGGTAGGGGGTCGTAAATAATGGATTTTACGCTGTTTAAACAACATTGCTTTGTCGCTGCCGCCCGCATGGGATTCGATAATTGGGAGATATATTTTGCCAAAAGCAAAGAGTTTATGGTGCGCGTGCGCGATGGAAAAATATTGGAGTATAAGAACGCGTACACCCAAGGCCTCTCGTTTCGCGGCAAGATAGACGGACGCATGGGATACGCCTACACAGAGAATCCAGACGAAAATATAATAGACACAATGCTGTTGAAGGCTATAGAAAACGCCAAAATCATAAATTCTGAGGACGAAGAGTTCCTCTTTAGAGGGGCCAAAGACTATCCTAGGGCGCAGATATATTTTCCCGAAATCAATGAGATTACCGTGCCGCAAAAGATCCAGCTGGCCCTTGATATGGAACAGGCCGCCTTCGCGGCTGACCCGCGCGTAAAAGCCGTCAGCTATTGCGGCGTGGCCAATGAGGAAGAGGAGTTATATATATCCAACAGTTACGGATTGGATGTTAACAGCAAGCGCAACCTTTTCGACGCGTTTATAGATGTTATCGTGGAAGAAAACGGCGTGACCAAAACGGGTTACAAGGTATTTATCGGATCGGACATTAACAAGTGCGACCCCAAAAAGATTGCGGAAAAGGCCGTTGAAATGGCTGTTACCTTTCTTGCCGCGCGCACCATACCCTCCGAAACCCTTCCTGTCATGTTTGACAAGTACACCGCCGGGGATATTTTGGGCGTTTTTGCCTACGGGTTTACGGCCGAAAACGCACAGAAAGGCTTCTCACTACTAAAAGGCAAAGAGGGCCAGCAAATAGCGTCGGAAATAGTTACCATACATGACGATGGCATTCACCTCTCCAGCTTTGCCAATAACCTTTTTGACAGCGAGGGCGTGCCCTGTCGCAACAAAGTTGTGGTAGACAAAGGCGTGTTGACGACGCTGCTGTACAATCTCAAGTCGTCCGCCAAAGAGGGTAAAGAATCCACCGGAAATGGATTTAAACACAGTTTTAGGGGCACGGTTGACACATCGATAACAAACTTTTATATTAAACCGACCGATACCTCTCCCGAGAGTATAATTGCGGGCATAAAGCGCGGCGTGCTGGTAACGCAGCTCGCGGGCCTTCACAGCGGCGCCAACCCCATAACGGGAGATTTTTCGCTGTCAGTTTCGGGTTTTCTTATCGAGAACGGGCAAAAGATTCGCCCGGTTGAGCAGATCACGGTAGCCGGTAACTTTTATGAATTGCTGAATAATATAACAGCGGTGGGCAGCGACCTGCATTTTGACGTGCCGAGAGGAAGCGGATGCGTAGGCTGCCCGTCCATATTGGTAAAATCCCTTAATATAGCGGGAGAGTGATCGCGATGCGCGAGCGAATTTTGGAAATGCTGGAACGTGACAGCCGTTTGAAACCGGAAGACCTTGCCGTGCGGCTAGGGCTGGACGAACAAGAGGTGGCGGACGAACTGGGGCGTATGGTAAACGAGCAGGTTATCTGCGGCTACACCACACTGGTTAATTGGGAAAAAACGGGCAAAGATTTCGTAACCGCGCTAATAGAGGTAAAGGTTACGCCACAGCGGGGCATGGGCTTTGACAGAATTGCTCAGCGCATTTACAACTTTGACGAGGTTAAAGCCGTTTACCTGATGTCGGGGGGCTTTGACTTTACAGTCATAATAGAAGGCGGCAGCATAAAAGAAATAGCTTATTTTATATCGGATAAGCTGGCGCCGATGGAATCTATACTAAGCACGGCGACTCACTTCGTTCTGAAAAAGTACAAAGACCGCGGCATTGTAATGGAAAAGCCGCATAAAGACGACGAAAGGATGATAGTATCGCCGTGAGATGTGACTTTGTAGCGGAAAAGATAAAGGGCCTGCCTTTTTCGGGCATACGCAAGTTTTTTAATATAGCCAGCGAGCTGCAAGACGTTATTTCACTTGGCGTGGGCGAGCCGGATTTTGATACGCCGTGGAACATTCGAGACGAAGCCATATACCGATTGGAAGTCGGCAGCACGGTTTACACTTCAAACGCGGGAATGCCGGAACTGCTCCATGAGATATCCCGCTATATGCGTTCGCGGTTCGAGCTGGATTATGACCCAGCCAATCAAATTATCTGCACAGTCGGCGCGAGCGAGGGCATAGACGCCGCGTTGAGGGCCATTATTAACCCTGGTGACGAGGTTCTTATAGCCGAGCCGTGTTTTGTATCATACTACCCATGCGTGATTATGGCGGGGGGAGTGCCCGTCACTATTACCACCCGCCGCGAGGACGAATTTCGTCTCACACCCCAGGCTGTTGAAGAAAAGATTACGCCCCGCACAAAGGCGCTTATTATGTGTTACCCCAACAATCCCACAGGCGCTGTAATGAACAGCGACGATCTGTTGCGGTTGGCAAATTGTCTTCGAGATCGCGACATAGTCGTCTTAAGCGACGAGATATACGCCGAGCTGACCTATGACGGCGAAAGCCCCGCGCGTCATACCAGCATAGCGTCTTTCCCGCACATGAAAGAAAAAACCATTGTACTTAACGGATTTTCCAAAACCTTTGCCATGACAGGCTGGAGGCTGGGCTTTGCCTGTGGACCTTGCGATATCATTAACGCTATTCTTAAGATTCATCAATACGCCCTCATGTGCGCGCCAACCATTAGCCAATACGCCGGTATAGAGGCGCTCAAGAGCGGCGCGGGCAGCGTACTTCATATGCGCAACGAGTACGACGAGCGGCGGAGAGTGATGGTAAAAGAGCTTAATGGCATGGGCCTGGATTGTTTCGAGCCGAGGGGGGCGTTCTATGTTTTCCCATCCATTCAGTCCACAGGTATGACAAGCGAAGAATTTTGCACTCAACTGTTGTACAGTCAAAAAGTCGCGGTCGTGCCAGGTGATGCCTTTGGCGAAAGCGGCAATGGGTTTGTGCGCATTAGCTATGCCACCGGTATGGATGACTTGCAAGAAGCGCTGCGGCGTATTAAAGTATTTTTAGATCTAAAGGGGTTATAATTTTCTTCAAAAGCGAATGATAATATTGACTGTTTGGGCGAAACCGTGTATTATAATAGGCAGTTGGTCGTTGGGTTTTTTATGTGCAATGTGCCGTGTGTCACTCACTTGTCAATCACCGAGTCGCGATGATTGCTTGCTGCGCCAGGCGGGGCGCCTTTGTTATTTTTTGCATTGCCGGAGGGAGGGGAAGAATGTGTCGGAGGTAGTAGTTAAAAAAGATGAAACCCTGGACAGCGCGCTTAAACGTTTTAAACGCAGTTGCGCTAAAGCCGGTATTATGGGCGAAGTTCGCAAAAGAGAGCATTACGACAAACCCAGCGTAAAACGTAAAAAGAAATCCGAAGCAGCGAGAAAGAGAAAGTTTAACTAATATAGTAAAATATAAAAGCCCGCAGGTTACCTGTAGGGCTTTTAATCATGCTATATCATAAGGATACTCCCGTTGATCCAAGGCCGTTTGCGCCGCGTTCCGTTTGCGGCAGCTCATCCACCTCTGTAAATACGGGTGCGGCGATTTGATTTATCACCATTTGAGCTATGCGGTCTCCTCTATGTATGGTGAAAGGCTCGTGCCCGTAGTTTATCAGCAATACGCATACCTCGCCCCGATAGTCCGCGTCAATCGTACCGGGAGAATTTGGCATAGATATACCGTGCTTGAACGCCAACCCGCTGCGCGGACGTATCTGAGCCTCGTAACCGCGAGGCAGCGCCATATGAAAACCCAATGGCACAATCATGATCTCCCCAGGATGTATCACGGTATCCTTTTTTACATTGGCGTAAACATCCATGCCGGCGGCATAGGGAGTCATATATTTGGGCAGGGGGAGATCATCCGCGTCGGGCGCGCGTTTTATCAAAAATGTTTGGTCACTCATATATTTGGTCACTCATATTCGATGAAATTTTTCACACATCCGAGCGATTATCTTGATTATCGGTATTACATTTGATCAATTCGCTACAGCGCCAAAATTCTCATACGCGGTAATCAGCTTGTCACATACTTGATCAAACTCGGGGTCTGGAATCTGGCACTCGGGATGGCTTAACACATAGTCCAGCGCGCGGCGTATACCCTCGTCGGCGTTAACGGAGCAAACAAAACCTGGAACAAAGCGTTTTATCTTCGTGTTGTCAAAAATGATGGAGAGTGACTTGTCGCCCAGTAAGCTCCCCTCCCATTCTGGCTTTACGCGGCACAACATGTCGGCGCTGATGTGGACGGGACGCAGTTTTTTGCCCAAGGCCCCGGCAATTATCTCGTGTATCATGTTCCATGTTAAACACTCATCTGACGTTATTTGAAAAACCTCGCCCAGCGCGTGGGAATTGCCCATAATGCCGACGAACGCCTTCGCAAAATCTGTATTGTATGTAAGCGTCCACCATGTAAGCCCGTCGCCGGGTATAATGACCGGCTTATCGTCCATAATGCGCTTTACGACCTGCCAGCTGCCCTTTGACCCATGCAGGCACACCGGCACGGATTTTTCGCAGTATGTGTGGCTGGGGCGTATTATAGTGGCGGGAAAAGCCTTGTCGCGGTATTCTTTTATCACTCTGTCTTCTATGGCGATTTTGTCGCGTGAGTACTGCCAATATGGGTTGCGCAATGGCGTCGACTCGTTAACAAATGGCGTGTTAAGCGGCGACTGATACGCTGAGGCGGAGCTTATGACAATGTATTGCCTTGTTTTTCCCGTGAACAATCGTATATCACGCTCAAGCTGTTTGGTGGTGAAGACGATAAAGTCAGCCACTATATCGAACGACTCGTTTTCCAGTAGTTTGGCGACGGCGGCTTCATCGTTTATGTCCGCCGTTATCTGGCGAACCCCGGCAGGTATATCCTTATTGTGCCCTCGATTAAGAAGTGTGAGCTCAAAACCTGAGCGCGAAGCGAGAGCGGTTATCGCGCCGCTTATTGTACCCGTACCTCCTATGAACAACGCTTTTCGCATAAATTCTCTCCTTTATCACGTTTATAAAAAATCAATTTTTTTAACGCGTTTTGCTTGCAACATCCCGTTAATTCTATCCGTCTTACGCCGCCAGTCAAGATTATAGCAGATTTTTCTTGCGCGTACAATTTTTATATATGGCGCGCCGTGGGCAATCAATATTTTTGTATAAGGGATGAAGGGATGGAGCTTGTCATTTGCATTTGAACACGGTTTTATGTATAATGTTTGTTAAAATAGTGTTAAACGTGATTATGCGATGTCTAATCTTTTGGGGGATGATGTTTTGGCGTGGCTGCGAAACTTGCTCGTTCGGCTATTTTCTACGCGGTATATGGTGAAAGATAAATTGCTGCTTGGCGACATTCCGCCTACGAAGGAAGCCTATCAGAGCGCGATTAACATCGCCCTGCCGGCAGTTGCCGAAATGGTTTCCATATCGGTTATTGGTATGGCGGACACTGTCATGGTGGGCAAGTTGGGGACATATGCCATTGCCGCAGTAGGGCTGACCGCTCAGGCGCGTATGATTTTTTTATGCGTGTTTTTCGCACTTAACGTTGGAGTTACCGCTGTGGTGTCGCGGCGCAAAGGTTCAGGGGATCAAGCTGCCGCCAACCTGTGTTTGCGTCAATCACTGCTGATAGCGATATGTATGGCAGCGCTTATGTCTGTCGCGTCTGTCATAAGCGCGCGAGGACTTATGATTCTGTCCGGCGCGCAAAATGATACGATAGAACCCGCGACGCAATATTTTCAGATTCTTGGCATGGGTATGGTGTTTCAAGTTTTATCTATGGTAATTTGCGCGGCGCAGCGTGGCGTCGGACTCACTAAAATTACTATGTACGTAGGCATAGTGGCCAATGTTGTTAACGTTATATTCAACTACTTGTTAATCGGCGGCAATTTCGGATTTCCAAGGCTGGAGGTGCGCGGCGCGGCCATAGCGACGGTAATGGGCAACGCGGTTGGCATGGCGCTTGCTATCGCGTCTGTTTTGCGTGGAAATGGCTATTTGCGAATAAGGCGCTCAGACAGTTGGAAACCTGATTGGGATATGCTGAAAATACTGGGTAAAATAGGTGGAGGCTCAATGGTGGAACAATTGGCTCTGCGGGTGGGCTTCTTTCTTTATGCACTGGTAGTAGCCAACCTGGGCACGGATGCCTTTGCCGCACATCAGATCACCATGCAGCTTCTCGGTTTATCGTTCACCTTTGCCGATGGCATAGGCATAGCGGCAACATCGCTGGTCGGGCAGAGTCTTGGCGCGAAACGGCCTGACCTATCCATCATGTATGGGCAAATTGGCCAACGTATTGCGTTTATCATTGCCTTGGGTTTGGCGGGTTTGTCTATAGCGGGTATGAATTTTTTCCCGGCGCTGTTTACTAATGAAAGGCACTTAATAGAGTTGTCAAGCTCTCTGATCATTTTGCTTGCTATAATACAGCCGTTTCAGATGTCACAAGTCGTTATGTCCGGCGCGTTACGCGGCGCTGGCGACACAAAGTATGTCGCCCTGTCTATGTTGTTGGCTGTAGGGATTGTAAGACCCGCAGCCGCCTACCTGCTTACATATGCCGCCGGGCTTGGTGTAGTAGGGGCGTGGTGGGCAATATTGGTGGATCAAATTGCGCGGCTGCTGTTTATGCAATTGCGCTTGATTGGCGGCAAGTGGATGAAGATAGAGGTTTGACATGTAGGGGACGCTGCCCACAGCGTCCCCTACAACCAACAACAGGGTTGTGGGCAACAAGGTCTGGGTGAAATAACAAAGTATTATATTACGCGCTATGGGCTATTGACGTAAGCCCAAAGCAATGCTATACTGACACCGTTGGTCGCGATAGGGTTCGTGGTCGTAGTATATCGGAGGCATAGCTCAGTTGGGAGAGCGCGCGCTTCACACGCGTGAGGTCATGGGTTCGAGTCCCCTTGTCTCCAGTATAAGACCCTTATTCAAACCGCGTCCAAAGAGATTTGAGACGCGGTTTTGAATTTTTTCAAGGAGATCTTCCAGTCTGGTGAGTCCCTTGGCCTTGGCGGTGTTGAACTGTTGGATGTCTGCTTGGATCGGTTGTATGACCGACTTAAAAGGCTCACTCAACTCGGCGGTTACGCGGCCATCTGGCTCAATCCATATCTTGTCCATTAAGGCTTGATTAAGTAGCCTTTTTATATGGCCATCAGCCAGCTTGTAGGTTCTGCCGCAGTCTTCTATCAGATCAAATGCTTTCTTTAAGTTCTCCACAATCGTTTCTTGCTGAGTACTGTGCGCTTTAATCTGGGACTCAATCAAAGCCAAGGATTTGCTAATCTGGGCTTGTTCGGATTTCATCAAATTAAGCGGGATGGCGTCGCTGCAATGAGCTTCGAGTAGTTTTCTTTGTTTATGCTCCAGTTTCTCTTTCTCACGTTTAAGGCTGGTTTGCTCGGCCTCAAATTCCTTTTTCGACTTTTCAATATCCTCTAATACCGTTGCCTCCAAAAGCGCTCGGATTTTTAGATCAAGGCTATAGCTATCGTAAATCCGCTCTACGCAGTCCTCGACTTCTTCAATCAGGATAGCTTTTTGGGTACAGGCTTTTTTCCGCTTGCTGTGTCGGCCTGAACAGACAAAATATGGGTAGATTATACCAGAGTGGTTTTTGGAGTAAGTAATGATCATGCGAGAGCCGCAGTTTCTGCAATACAGGCTGCCTTTTAAAAAATGCGGATGCTTACGAGCGCGCTCGCCATTATAATGGGAGCATAGAATATCGTGTACCTTTATCCAAGTTTCCTCGTCAACCAATGGAGTGTGCCTGCCTGCATACTCGATGCCCCTGTAGGTGACGATCCCTCTGTAGTATGGGTTAGTCAGTATCTTATTTAAAGCTCCCCGGTCAATCGGGCTAGAGGGTATTTTGGGCGTTGCCCGTGTGGTTAGGCCACGCAGCGCCAAATGCTTGGCCAGCGTGCAGATTGTCCATTTTCCAGTGGCGTATTCCTCAAAGGCCAGTCTTACCAGTGGAGCGCGTTCTTCATCAAGCACGACCGTGCGATCCTCACGGCCCCTATCGTCAACTGTTCTGACGTTTTTATATCCTAGGGGAGCTTTACCTATCGAACCGCCACTTTTAACTTTTTGCTCCATGCCTTTTTTAACTTCGTTTGCAAGATTTAATGAGTAAAATTCTGCTAATGAACTCATGATGCCATGCATCAGCATACCGGCTGGGGTGTTATCAATGCTCTCCGAAGCCGATACCAGTTGAACATTTGCTTCTCGCAAAGCTCTGGAAATATCTACGTCATCGTCTCTATTTCGAGCTAGACGGTCAACTTTATGTATTATAACGTAATCTATACGATCCTTGTTTTCCTTGACATACTCCAGCATATTCTGGAGTTCTTTCCGGTCGGTAGTCTTGGCCGAAAAGCCCCTGTCAACGAATTCCTTACCTACTATCTATCGCGCCCATCGAAAGCGCTTTCTTCTTGTTCGCCTCACGTTGTGCGGGTATAGAGAATCCCTCATCATTTCCCCCACCGCGCTCGGCTTGCCCCGGTCTCGATACGCGTATATATGACACTGCAAATTTTGGTGTTATGCTGTCCGATAGCGCCTGCATAAAACCAACTTGTGCCGGTGTACTATTTAAGCTCATGGATTGCCTCCCCTTCTGTAGTTTCAATTCAATGCTCAATGCAGTTTGTTTCATTATCTGTACTAACACCCCCCCTTGCGGCTATGCTTGACCCAAAACTATGTTTGTTCAAAGAGTTATATACAACCTCTCCAATAATTGATAATATTGAAAAAAGGATCAATTATTGGAGGGATGAAGATGAATACCCCAAGCGAA
>JAISGK010000012.1 GCA_031263155.1 Clostridiales bacterium | reverse complement strand
CGCCCGCCGAAATCGTACTCATATTTGACTGTAAACGTCATCGTTGCGGCGGCGTCACTGGCGGACAGTTCCTCTATGACATTGCCAGCAAAATCATAAGATATATGGTTGATACGCTCGTTGCCGCCCTCCCAAAAACTGGTTAGCGTCGTTTGCCCTGCCTTGTTTATATATTGAGCGGTCTTTATCGCGGGGGGCGTTCGCGGCGCTGCTTACGATAGTCTTTAATACCCGCGCCGAATTGGGATTATACGCGTCGTCGTAGTCGTATGTCTCTTGATACAGAGAACTTGGCGCGGTTTTCGAGGTAACACGGTCAAAAGCGTCATACACGTATGAGGTATAAGCCCCTTTGGCGTCATATTCACGCGCCACACGCAAAGAGGTGTCATATGTAAATTTTACGGAGTCGAATGTCTTGCCCTGCTACCGCGCGGTTAAGAGTTTGCCAAGGGCATTGTACGTATACACGGTCGCGACTCCGTTTTCATCGGCTGATGTGATTGTGTTGGCAATCGTGTTATAAACGTTGGTTTTTATGGTGTCATCCGGGTTTGTGATTTGCGTTACGCGGCCTTTAAGATCATATGCTGTAAAGGTTTGAGCCTCATTTGGTTCGGTAACGCTTGTAATTCGGCCCATAAAATCATAATTAAACTCGGTTATTGCGCCTTCAACGGATATCTGTTTCAACAGACCGATCCTAACAGCATACGGAGTCGAATAATAGCTATAGGTGGTTGTGATATATTCGTTGGCATTAATGTATTCGTGCTTTTCTATCGGCATACCCGACGTGCTGTAGTATATCGTAGAGGTCTTTGCCTTTATTACATTGTTTTCTTTCACTACTGATTCAGCTATTGATCTGCTATCGGTAGTTAACGTATTCGCTTCTGTTATGGTTGTAGCGGAATCTTTTTTGTATGTTTTGGTTAGCGGCAACTGGTAGGTGTTATTGTATGTATTAAGCGGTCTTGTAGTCGGTATTGTTTTTGTTGCCCTCTGCCAGTGGATTCCAATATGCGGTTACGTTTCCGTAGTTGTCATATTTGTACATCTCAATTGCCGAGATGGAAGCTGTGCCGTATAATACCGTCGTAATCTGCGTTGGAAAATTTTTTGAATTATATTCATATGTCCTTATACGCTTTTGGGAACCCTGCACTTTATCTCTATCCCAATTCCGCAGATGCTTATAGTTGAACTCATACTCGTTTTCCAGCCCATTTGAGTTTGTTACAGACACGCCATAAGTATAATTGGTGGGCAGATCGTCGGGATCAAACTCGTCGCCTAAATTATCGTCCCATCCCGCGTAGTTAGTATCGCCGTAATCAAATTCCTGTTGATTATAAATGGCGCTTCCAATTACATCCTTTCTGACGCTTACCCTGTAAGCGTCCCGCCAGTCATATCCCAGCCTTACCAATGTTTCCTCATATGTATAACTGGCGTACATGCCATTGGGGTATGAGACCACATCCAGCGGTAGACCTAGATAATGCCCCGCGCTTGACCAACTCAACGGCCAGAAGCTAAAAAATAAATTACTGGGATAAGTATTGTAAATATATGTAGTAACCAGATTCTCCTGATCGATCTTAGAAATCAACCGTCTATTTGTTCCGCTGCCGTAGTTGGCGGTAATAAAATTGTAGGTTATTGCGACCCCCACGGTCACGCCGGTAACAAGATCAAAATCAAAGACTGCCGAGGAGTTGTCGTAGTTGATAAATACCCCTCTTTCGCTCCATGACACAAGTATTTCTATTCTATTTGGGTATGTCCCGCTTAAACCGCTGTAACGCTGAAATGTGATATAGTATCCAAAGCGATCCTCAATCGCGACAAGGTTGCCGCTTCCATCGAAATATTCTCTTCTACCGTCAGATAATTGCAGCATGTACATCGAGTTGTAATAGGATCCATTATCCGTATGGAAAGAATCACCCGAAAGCTCATAGTTTTTCAGTGTGTCTCCCGATATTTTAAACATCGACCCGTTAGAGAAGCGAAGGTATTTATCCGAATTCACAAACATCATCCTGTCAAACTTGAGTGCCCAGCCTTCTCCCATGTAGCTCATGGGGTTAATGGTTGTAGATTTCGCGTTTTTGACATTCTGATATCCGCCTGATGATGTATATGTCCCTGAAAGCTCAACGCAATACGCCTGATCAAGATCATATTGCATGGTAAGTTCCAAACCGATACCGACCATGTGCATGCCAGGTATTACCGCTAGCGTGTCTTCATAAATTATTGCTCCGGTGTTTAGATTGATATTTTCATTTATGTTCTTCTCTATGTCAAACGGCGCCGAAGGATATTTTTGGCTTAACGTTTGATTCCTGGGTGACGCTCCATCGTAAAGAATATTATGGTTAAGTTTATATTTTTCTATAGTCTCATTAGCTTCTTCCAAGGACAGGCCGCTATTTTCAATCAATATATCAATAACGGATTGCAGACGCGTGTTTTCACTATTGGCAGACTGTGAACCGGAATCGCTGCCTCTCACCAAGGGAGAATCTATACTCTTTTTGATGAACACTTTGGCGGCGGCGTTAATATCTACCGGCGTTGTATCGTCGGTGTCAAGCGGCGGTTCGGACAAGGCCAGCGCCGCGACAAGCGATTCAGCAGCTTCATCAGCGGAAAATCCCGCAATCAAAAATTTTGTTAACGCGCCCAGGTTTTCATCTTCATTGAAAACAGAGTACCTGTATAGATGCTTGTTTAATTCATCGGCCTGATGATACGCTTCTTCAATTCCTCCGCTAACCGTAATAAGTTCCATAACCTGTGGCGCGGTAATACGCACCTTTTGCGCTATCACACCCGGAACAAGGGAATCAATAATGTTAAGCCCGGAGCTTTCCAGTGGTATCATTGTGTCCTCACGCAAGCAAAGAACGCTGCGCAGAATCCCTTTTTCATCTGTGGTCAATGAAGAATAAAACGATTCTCCTTTTTCGCTGATCAATTCAGTAAATTCAGCAGGGAACTCCTGCGTTTCTGGATCAGCGAATTCCGCAAGCAAAGCGTATACATCCGGCAGGACTAACTTCTAATTGTCAATAGGTTTGCGCAAAAAAAAAGAAGGGGCCCGTTTAGGCCCTGGCAATCATTTATTCCTTGCTACTTTCTTTTTTAGCTGCGCGGTCGCCTCGATAACTTCTCCGCTCTCTATCGAATTGAGAATATCAAATATAACCGCCACGTCGCCGATACCTTTTTCGGGGGTAGATATGATCTCCATACCGTTGGTTATTGCCTCATGAAAGTTAATAAGCTCATTGGTGTAGCCGCTGTTTGGGGTGTAAGGTATAGCCTGGCGCTCGCCGTCCTTTGTTGTAAAGTTGACAAATCCACATTCTTTAGACTCAAGATATATCTCGCCAGATGTGCCGAATATGCGCAAGCCTACCAATGGCGACTGGGTCTCACGCCCTATGCAAAAGAAACTGTACATACCCGTCACATCGCCGCCGAAGCGCAGCATCGCGTTGACGGATGAATAGGGGCACCAATCTATCCTTGCGCCGCGCCCTTGCGCGTACACGTTTTTCACATTGCCAAACAAAAATCTTTGCCGCGCTATGTGATGGACGCCGCTGTCTAAAAATATTCCGCCGCGAAAGTCCGGGTGCTGTCTCCATTCCATAGCCGCGAATTTGTCTTTTGCCATGTCGGCTTGAAACTCTATAATGTTGTTGTCAATAAAGTACACTACGTTGCCTATTGCTTTGTCATCTATCAAATTCTTGATAATGCTGTTCTCTTCCTCATAGCGAAAGTTTTCCGCTACCATGAGCTTTACTTTTTTAGAAAGTTTAACTATGTCCTTGGCCTGTGACATTGTGGTTGCGACGGGCTTTTCCATTATCAGGTGCTTGCCATGGGCCACCACGTCTTTTGTCACCTCGTGCAAACGGTCTATTGGCACAAGAATGTCTATGGCGTCCGCTTCAATTGTGTTAAGCATTTTTTGGTAACTGTTAAACGCTTTGTCCTTGGGAAGGCCGATTTTATCGCACGCGTCCCGGGCTTTTTGTATATTCTTGTCGGCGACGCCGGTGATTTCATAACGGTCGGGTAAGCGTTGAAGGGCGGGCCAATGCAGTTTATCCCACGCCATGCCAGCCCCTATAATCGCTAATTTTACTCGCATATAATAAATCCCCTCAAGCAGAAAATGCGCACCATATAAAAATATATGTGCTCATATATTCATACGGTAACGCATTTAGGTTTTACTTTTTATTAATATTTATGTAATCACCGCGCCGCTAATCATGCGGATTCAACTATTTCCTGAAATTTACTTAAGTCTGACTCTTCCATAACCTCCCTTTCGCCAATATCGTCAGCGAGATAATAATTATCCACTTCGTCACTGGTCATTTCTTTAGGGTTGTAAACCCAGTGTTCTTGACGTTCGCGTACTTTGCGCATATCGCCTACGGCATTTTTAAGTTTGCCATCGTGTATGGTATCCATAAAAACCCTTGCGGAGTCTAGCAATTCCAGCTGATTTTTGATATAGCGCCGCTCTCGTAAATGCATGTGCAGGTCGTTCATATATTTATCAGTAAGTCTACCCTCCACATCGTTTTCTATAAGATGTAAAAAATCTTGCTTGCGTCGTTCCATACGCAATAGATCGTTTTGTAAACAAAAGAAAGTGTCTGTAAAATCCTGGACAAACTGGTTAAGATCTTCTAAGAGACTTAGCAGACAGTCGCCCGTAAGTTGATCGTTATACATATATTCCGATACCAAAAGTTAATAAATTTGTAAAAGACTTGATTCCAGACTATCAGACTATAAAGCAGTACACAAATTTGTGCGCGCAAACCTGTAATCATGCGAATGAGACTTTTTGCTCTTGTTTTCCCGCTTATAATCTTCAATGACGCGGGTCTTTGGTATCGTCCTCCTTTCTTTATTATTTGAATTTACCACCGCAATACATAACAAGCATATTTATTATACATCACTTGAATTGCGTTGTACATAATATTATAATGTTTGTGTGAAAAATATAGTTTTATTTATAGTTTCATTCAAAGGAGCAAACATGCCCAAGAGAGACAGACCCGCGCTTGCTGCCGCTATTGATATAGGTTCTACAGAATTAAGAATGAAAATAGCGCAAATTAATAAAAACAAAATCAGGTACCCTGAAAGCCTTACCTACCCTCTGGCGCTTGGGCGTGATACCTTTACAACGGGCAAAATTTCATTCGAAAAGGTAGACAAAGCCTGCGATATAATAAAAAATTTCTTACTGGTGACTGACGAATACGGCGTCGCGCGCGCCAATGTAAGGGCCGCAGCGACTACCGCGGTGCGCGAGTCAAGCAACATAGATTATTTTTTGGATCAGGTAAAGATTAAAACCGGCATGGTCGTATCCGTTATTGATGATATGGAAGAGAAGCTGTATATATATAAGATGCTTACACATATGCTTAAAGATAGTGTAAAGGAAAGCGCGGTTATGGTATACATCGGCTCGGGGAACATAGGCGCGGCGTTGTTACAAAACGGGCGCGCTCCATTTACGCGTAACATAAAAATCGGATCTTTGCGCATTAGCGAAATGTTTGGAGATATACAGGAGCACCTGGAGTTTTACCTGGTGCTGGAAGAATATTTGCGAACGTTTACGAGTTTGTTACCTCTTTTCGATGGAGAAATAAACCATTTTGTCGCGGCCGGCACTGAGATTGCCATGCTGGCCGACATTACAAATACCCATTCGGAAGATATATTTTATCATATTCCCAAAGAAAAATTTTTATCTTTTTATGAAGACGTAAAGACAAAGACGACTGATCAAGCCGCGCTCGACTACAACCTCTCCAACGATAAGGCTGAACTGCTGCTGCCAACCATGAGCATTTTTCACGATATACTCGCGCTTACCAAGGCCGGGGAAATTATCGCCTCAGATATCATGTTAAGCGACGCTCTTTTATATGAAACCCTTTGCCCTATCGAATTTGAAATGATAAATAAAGATTTTGCGAAAAACGCGGTCTTGAGCGCAAAAATGATTGCGGACAAGTGTGGAACCTATTCAGCTCACTGCGCGCTGGTGAGTGACTTTTCGCAAAAAATTTTCGACAAACTCAAAAAACTTCACAATATGAACTCCAGAGAAAAAATGCTGTTGCAAATTGGGGCGGTGTTGCACGATATTGGAAAGTTTATTAATATAACACAGCATTACGAACATTCATATAAAATAATTTTGGGATCGGACATAGTAGGGCTTAATCAAACAGAAACAGAAATTGTAGCCAACATAGCGTTGTATCATGAAGGGCGCGTACCCGCTCCAACTGATGTAAATTATCAAAAGCTGTCCCTTGTGAACCGCGTTATGGTATCTAAGCTAACGGCAATACTGAGCCTTGCCAATGCGCTTGACGCCAGCCATACACAAAAATTCAAAAGCATAGACGTTAAACTCAGTAAAAGCGAACTGCTGGTGACGGTAGCTACCGACAAGAACATAGATTTGGAACAGTGGGCATTTAAAGACAAGAGCCATTTTTTTGAGGAAGTGTTTGGTATAAAGGCGATAGTGCGTAAGAAGCGTGTGATGTAGATTATGAATTTAACCAATTTTGAATATTATAACAACCGCGAATTATCATGGCTGGAATTTAACGGGCGCGTTTTGGAAGAGGCGCACGATAAAACCAATCCGTTAATGGAGCGGCTTAAATTTTTGGCGATCACCGCATCCAATTTGGATGAGTTTTTTATGGTGCGCGTATCTGGCTTGCAAGAGCTGGCGGAAACGAAAAACGCAAAGCACGACGCGTCTGGCCTTACCCCCGAAAAGCAGCTAAAGCTCATAGGCCGCAAGGTGCATGAGATGAGCGCGAATCAGCAAAACTGCCTCAATCGTTCTATAATACCGCTGTTGGCAAAGGAGAGCATCACTTTTCCTAAATACAAAAAATTAACCGATGTGCAGTTAAATGCTGTAGAACGATACTATAACAGTTTTGTTTACCCCATTTTGACGCCAATGGCGATAGATGGCAGCAGGCCGTTTCCACTGCTTAACAATAGAACGCTTAACATAATAATAACACTGATACGGGAAGATGAGGATGACCACATCGCCCTTTTGCAAGTACCTACGGTTATACCGCGCTGCATTGAGCTGCTGCCTCGTACAGCGGAAGAGCAATCCGCCGCAGTGAATGATAAGTTCGCCGCAGGTAGGCAGTACATGCTGCTGGAGGATTTGATTTTGCAACATATAGAAGGGCTTTTTGAAGGGTACGAGGTAGAGAGCGCGACGATTTTTCGTGTCACGCGGGATTCGGATTTGCCGGTAGACGAAGAAGATGCGGAAGATGCCAAAGCATTGCTCAGTGAAATGCAAAAAAATATACGCCGAAGAAAATTTGGCGTACCTGTGAGATTGGAGATAGAAAAGTCCGTTAGCACTGCCGAGCGCGAATTCTTGATGGAAAAGCTGGAGCTGGATGAAGAGGATATTTATGAGATAAGCGGCCCCCTGGATCTGACCCTATGGATGTCGTTTGCCAACCGCCCTGAGTTCGCGCATTTGCGCAATATACCGTGGACACCTCAGCCCTCGCCGGACTTTATGGCATGTGATGATACTTTTGAGGTTATTAGAAATAAAGATGTGTTGGTACACCATCCCTATGAGTCTTTCGATTGCGTAACCAATTTTGTGCAACAGGCCGCAGCGGATTCGCAGGTACTCGCCATCAAGCAGACCCTGTATCGCGTTTCGGGCAACTCGCCAATAGTAAGATCCCTTATGCAGGCCGCCGAAAATGGAAAGCAAGTGACAGTTTTAGTAGAGCTTAAAGCGAGGTTTGATGAAGAGAACAATATAAACTGGGCGCAACAGCTGGAGAAATCGGGATGCCACGTGGTATATGGTCTTGCCGGCCTTAAGGTGCATTGCAAAATTTGTTTGGTAGTGCGTAAGGAAGAGGATGGCATACGACGTTATATTCACCTGGGCACGGGCAATTACAACGATAGCACAGCGCGAATATATACCGACCTTAGCTTTTTTACATGCAAGGAGACGTTCGGGCAGGATGTGTCAGGCTTGTTTAACGTTATAACTGGTTACTCCACATTTAGCGGATGGAAAAGGCTGTTGTGCGCCCCAGTGACGTTGCGTGGCACTTTATTGCGGTATATTGATAACGAAGCAAAAAATGCCCGCGATGGTAAGCCCGCCCGCATATTGGCCAAGTTAAACTCGCTGGTAGATGTAGGTATCATTCAGGCTTTATATTGCGCCTCAATGGACGGCGTATCCATTAAACTGCTGGTTCGTGGAATATGCTGCTTAAAACCGGGCATAGCGGGATTAAGCGACAATATAACGGTAGTTAGCATCGTTGACAGGTATTTGGAGCATAGCAGAATATATTACTTCGAAAGCAACGGCAACCCCAAGATATTTTTGAGCAGCGCGGACTGGATGCCCCGCAATCTGGACAGACGCGTAGAGGTCGCGTTCCCCGTAGAGACTCCTGAGTTGAAGAAAGAGATAATGGACATTTTACAGATATCGATGTCAGATACGGTGAAGCTGCGCGCGCAGCGGCCCGATGGAGTATACGACCGCGTTGATCGCAGGGGCAAGGAATATTTTCAATCGCAAGCCGTGTTTCAAGAAAGGGCGAAACGCCGCGCGGAAGAATTCGCTAAGCGCGAAGCGGTGATATTTTGACAACTTCCCCATTGGTAGAGTAGGGGGGGACGCTGCCCACAGCGTCCCCCCCTACAACTATGCAATCCTGGACAATATCTTATTGCTGCGCTCAATGAATTTGACCATTTGCTCTGTTGGCAGGGGCTTATGGCTCATCATGGCAAGGTCATAAATCTGCTGGCATATCATATATACATCGTCTTTGCGAGATTCATCCGTTTGGAGTTCCAACAACGCGTTAACCAGTGGGTTAAGCGTATTGAGCACAAGGGTTTCGTCCGTCTCGTACAGGTTGGGCATCCCACCCCACATCTGGCTCATCTCTTGCATACGCCGTGATTGTTCGCTAAGCAGTATAACGCCAGACACATCCGCCTTTAGCGCCTCTGTTTGAACCCTAAGTTTGTCATTGCCCGTGGCGGTGCGGAACAACTGCTCCAGCTCGGCAGTCCGCGCTTTTTTCTCGTCGCCATCGGCTTCGTCCTGACCCTTTAGACTGCCGGAGATATCAGAGTCTATACGGCTAAATTTATAGTCGCGCTCGTAACTTTCAATATAACTGATAAACGGCGAGTCAAGCCGTATTGCTAAAATGACCGCCTGCATACCTTGATCGGTAAACATCTTTATATACTGGGCCTGTTGCTGTTCGTTGGTTACATAGTATATTGTTTTACCTGTAGTTGAGGTGTTGCGATCGCTAAATTCCTGTAGCGTCGCGTAGTCGCCCGCAGTCGTTTTATAAACTACGCTGTCCTTAATCTTATCGTAAAATTCCTTCTCTTTCATCGCTCCATATTTGATGAACGGGCTGATGTCGTCCCAATATTTGTTATATGTTTCCCGCTCTTTTTTGAATAGGGTATTTAACTTATCCGCGACTTTGCGTGAGATATAGCCGGACATTTTGTTAACATACCCGTCGTTTTGCAAAAAGCTGCGCGACACGTTAAGCGGCAGGTCAGGGCAGTCTACAACGCCCTTAAGCAACAGGAGGAATTCGGGTATAACCTCTTTTATGTTATCTGCAATAAACACCTGGTTGTTGTAGAGCTTAACCTGACCTTCTATAGATTCTAACTCGTGTTTTAGCTTGGGGAAAAACAGGATTCCCTTCAGGCGGAAGGGGTAGTCCATATTAAGGTGTATCCAAAACAGCGGATCATTAAAGTCGGTAAACACCTTATGGTAAAATTCCTTATATTCTTCGTCGGTACATTCGTTAGCGGGCTTGAGCCACAGCGGGTGTGTGTCGTTAATGGGAACCGGTTTGTCGCCCGTTGGATGTTCGTCAGCGTCGATTATATCGTCTGCCGGGGCGGATAAATCGTCCAACATGTCTGGCGTGTCGTGATCATGGTCGTGGTCATGATGATGGTGGTCATGATCGTGTTCATCGTGATCATGATCGCCGTGGTCGTGATGATGCTCATGCTCATCATGTGAGAGCGTCTCGCCGGCGACATGAAAAAATATATCTACAGGTATAAATCCGCAATACTTCAATAGCACGCTGCGCAGTTTATATTGCTCTAAAAAGTCTTTGCCGTCATCGCCAATATAAAGCGTTACCGTCGTGCCGCGATCGGCGCGATCGCTGTCGGTCATTTCATACTCGACGCCGCCTTCGCAAACCCAACGGCATGCCCGCTCCCCTTCGATGTAAGACAATGTGTCTATTTGCACCTTGTCTGCCACCATAAAGGCGGAGTAAAAACCCAAGCCGAAGTGACCGATTATCTCGTTGTCCTTATCCAGCTTGTCGGAGTATTTATTGAGAAAATCGTTTGCGCCAGAAAAAGCGATTTGCGTGATGTAATCACGCACCTCATTGGCGGTCATGCCAACGCCGTTGTCGGCAAAGCTGATTGTTTTAGCCTCTTTGTCTAAGGTGACATGTATTTCCCATTTCTCGTCTTTGGCAATGCCGACCGCTTCGCCAAAATCCGCCAGCTTACGCAGCTTGGTGATGGCGTCGGCACAGTTAGACACCATTTCGCGTACAAAAATATCGGCGTCGGAGTACAACCACTTTTTGATAATGGGCAAAATATTTTCACTGTTAATGGAAAGGCTGCCTTTCTCTTGCAGGTTAATCATCTCCTGTATTATATGATGAGGCTTGGGAATGTCAGGTCCAGCCGCGCGTTTTTAAAAATTCTTCAACATAATTATCCCATGCGCCGCCAACTGACTTGTCCAAAGAAAAAGAACGTTGGCTTGAGCCAGTTGACAGCGTGATTACGTCGTGTTCGTACACAAGGTTAAGAAACAGAGCGGCGGAGTTTTTGTGAATCGCGCGCGCGTTCTCGTCTGGCATGGCAAATACAATTTTTATATAGCCGGGTCTGGAGGCTTGTTCGCCGTCCAAACCCGTAATGATTTTAAGTACATAGGGGCGTAGCGCCGACCACGCGCAATAGGCGCCGTCGTGTTGATCAAAATCGTAGTCGCTATCGTCATTGTCGGCGTTTGTAGTTGAACCGCGAGAAGGAACAAAACTTGACGATTGCGCGCGGCCTGACGTTTCAGAGACTATTGTTGTTGGCATTGCGAAAGACCTAAGGGTTGCGGGTTGTCCACTTCTTTTTTTAGTCGCGCCGGATATTGAGAATGTTGTGAATGTTTTCACCTCTACACCGCGCACGAGGAAATTGTCAAACGCGTCGCCTTTAAGTAATTGACGCATAAGCTGCTTTACTTGCGCGTCTTTAAGCGACTTGAATATCATTGCACAATGGCGGTTTTATTTGGCTGTATGGGGTGGGCCTCTTTTGTCGCCGACGGCACGCCGATGGCTATGGCTATGGCGAACGCGTGTCCCTCAGGAAATTTGAGCAGCTTTTCAAAATGTTCTCGTTTGTCACCTTCGAACGCGCCGCCAGGCATACCCAAAATAACGCTGCCCAAACCCATTGAGTGAGCCGACAGCGCGATAATGCCAGCCGCTATGCCGCAGTCCAAGCGCCCCCAACTATTGCTGGAGTCAGCGCTAATGAATATACATGTGTTTGCGTGGTAAAAGATGTGCATGCGGTCGGTGATGCCGAAGTTTTTGATAGCCTCCTCGTTTATTTCATCCAAGAGGTCCGCGTTCTGCACAACGGTGAAGTGCCATGGTTGAGCGTCGCGCGCGCTGGGAGATTCTACAGCGGCTTTAAGCAGTACGTCGATTTGCTCTTTGCTAATGGGATCGGAGGTGTAGCCTCGGATACTCCTGCGATCGGCTATGGCCTGCAACACGGGGTTGGTTATAGGCATTTGGTTCAGTCCCTTCATTAATTTTCTAATATTATAACGTGTTCATCGCCGTTGATCAAGACGTAAAGTTTTATAGTATCAGGCGGTCTTTCTCCAGTTTCTCTAAAATAGAGGTTAGCCGGGATAGTTCCTTTACCGTCTTTTGCGATAAATAGTGCTCTATTAACTCGGTTTCTTTTCTCGCGTGTTCGCTGCCTATAAGCAGCAGAAAACGCTCAATCGTTTCGTGTCGATATAAAAGATACTCCGCTACCTTTTTGCCATCTGCGGTCATATAAATATTTCCATTCTGGTCAAGCGTCACGAGACCAGAACTTTTTAATTTCGCTATCATCTTGGAGACCGAAGGCGGCTTCACATGGAGCGCTGACGCAAGGACATTAACGCGCGCAAAACTATTTGTCGAAGCAAGCCTTGCGATCATCTCAAGATAATCTTCCATGGCGGTTGACAATTCCGAACCGCTGTCAGGACTTTGATAACCTCGTACAGTGCGAAAATCTTCGTCAATGTTATCGCTCACTCTAACCCCTCCCCATATTCCAGTTATAATCGTAACACTTTGCGCTCATGAGGCATAGATTGTTTAGTAAGGTTTCACGCGTCTAATGAAATTCAGGTATTGTATATTATAAAATTAAGGTATATACTATAAATAAAATAAGGTATACCGAATTGAGATGAAGAATATGACGTCGAACAAGGAAGACTACTTAAAAGTAATTTATGAGGGCGGAGGGTTGGAAAGACCTGTTCCCAACAAAGAAATTGCCCAGGCGCTTGGGGTTGCGCCCGCTTCTGTTTCAGAGATGCTGACAAAGCTTAATCAGCAGGGGCTTATCGTCTACGGATCATACAAAGGCTCACGGCTGACAGAGGCGGGACTCGCTTCCTGTATGGATGTGGTGCGCAGCCACGAGCTGTGGGAGGTCTTTCTGATACGGCACCTCGGCTACACTTGGCGCGAGGCGCATGAGGACGCGCACTTGCTTGAGCATGTCGCGTCGTCTCGTATGATAGATCGTTTGGATAATTTTCTAAAACATCCCCAAACTTGCCCGCACGGATCATTAATTCCACAGAATGGCCGAATTCCAGAATCGGAGGGGTTCAACCGGCTTTCCGATTTATCCGCCGGCGAAACGGCGATGATATGCCGAGTGCTTGAGGACGGAACCTTGCTTGATTATTTGGAGCGTAGAGGGTTGAAAATTCACGAGACCATACAGCTGCTTTCTATAGACGATTATGAAGGCCCCGTCAGTTTTATACTGGAGGGCAGAACGATCAACATCAGCTTTAAGGCCGCCACGCAGATATTTGTTAAGCGCTTGAGCGGCCCTGCTAAGGAGGACTACGATGGATCATAAAGTGCTTCTTAAGAGTAAAGCGCCAGCTCTGGTGTTTGTCGCGCTAATCATTCTATTTGGCGTGATAAGTTCCCTTTTGAGCGGCTGCTCCACACAAACGCTGGCCAACACAGGTGGAAGGTTTAAGGTTGTGGCGACTACCACCATGCTGTTCGATCTGGTTGCGGCCATCGGGGGCAATCAAATAGAAGCGACGGGACTTATGGGGCCGGGTATCGACCCGCATCTTTATCAGGCCAGCGCCGGAGACGTAACAAAAATGCTCAAGGCCGATGTGGTCGTATATAATGGATTGCGCCTTGAGGGTAAAATGGGAGACGAATTCGCTTACTTATCCGAGCAAGGGAAGTTCGTTATCTGCGCGGAGGACGGGGTAGACAGCGCCAAACTTCTCGCGGATGAAAATAACCCAGATATTTACGATCCACATATATGGTTTGATGTATCTATCTGGAAAGATGTAGCCGGGCATGTGGCCGCCTGCCTTAGCAAAGCTGATCCGGCTGGAACGGGCGTGTATTCTTCTAATCTCGAAAAATATCTGGCCGAATTGGATGAGCTGGATCAGTATATCAGAGAGCGCGTTGAGGAGTTGCCCGAACAGCAGCGGGTACTTGTGACGGCCCACGACGCGTTCCGCTATTTTGGCGTTGCGTACAAGGTTAAGGTGATGGGCCTGCAAGGCGTCAGTACCGACGCCGAAGCGGGAACGGCGGATGTGAGCAATCTGGCAGAATACATTGCGCGGAATCGGATCAAGGCCATCTTTGTAGAATCCTCTGTGCCGCCGAAAAACATTGAAGCTCTGCGTGACGCGGTAGAGGCGCGCGGCTTTGCGGTAAAAATCGGCGGGCAATTGTATTCCGATTCGCTTGGAGACGAGGCGTCAGGTCACAATACCTACATCCTCACCTTAAAAGCCAATATTGACGCCATCGCTAACGCCCTGAAATAGAAAGAAGGTATGTGGCGTGATTGAGTACGATTACGCAGTCGAGGTGCATGATCTGACAGTAGCGTATGACAAAAAGCCTGTTTTGAGGGAAGTGAGCCTCAAGTTTCCAAAAGGAAAATTAATTGCTGTTGTGGGACCAAACGGCGCTGGAAAAACAACCTTAATAAAAGCCATGTTGAATTTGATAAAACCGGTATCAGGATTAGTGATATTTAAGGATAGTGAGGGTGCGGGTCTTAAAAACAAGATCGCCTATGTGCCACAAAGCGGCAGCGTTGATTGGGACTTTCCGGCCACTGTTTTGGATGTGGTTATAATGGGCAGGTACGGGCATTTAGGCTGGTTTAAGCGACCCGGCAAGGCGGAAAAAAACATGGCGTTAGAAACCCTTCATAAGGTGGGGATGCAGGGCTACGCCTCGCGGCAGATTAGTCAGCTTTCTGGTGGGCAACAGCAGCGGGTCTTTCTGGCGCGGGCGTTGATCCAACAGGCGGATATCTACTTTATGGATGAGCCGTTTAAGGGTGTGGACGCGCAGACAGAAAAATCCATTGTAGCGCTCCTTAAAGAACTTAAAGGGCAGAGAAAGACGGTGATTGTGGTACACCACGATTTGCAAACGGTATCCGACTACTTTGACTGGGTAGCCATGCTCAACATGCAAGTGGTGGCAAATGGATTGGTAGAAGAGGTGTTTAACGAAGAAAACCTTGGCCAGGCTTATGGCGGCAAGGGCTTACTCTTGAAAGGGGCGGTATGATGGAAGCCGTTCTTTCGCTTCTTGGCGACTACACATTTCAAATTGTGGCGTTGGGTTCCGCCTTGCTGGGCGTGATAAGCGGCGCGCTTGGCAGTTTCGCGGTGCTGCGAAGGCAGAGCCTTTTGGGGGACGGCGTATCACACGCCGCCTTGCCCGGAGTCGCCATAGCGTTTCTTCTAACCCACGATAAAAAGACTGAAATTCTTTTGCTGGGCGCTTTGCTGATGGGGTTTTTGGGGGCCTTTGCTATTTTGGGCATTGTTAGACATTCGCGCGTTAAGTTTGACAGTGCCTTGGCCCTTGTTATGTCGGTGTTGTTCGGATTGGGGTTGGTTTTACTCACTTATTCGCAAAAGATGCCAAACGCCGGCCAGGCAGGTCTTAAACGCTTTATATACGGGCAGGCATCCACCTTGTTGCAGCGAGACATTTTTTTGATGATGGCTATCGGGACGGTATTGCTCTTGGTTGTCATTTTGTTTTGGAAAGAATTTAAACTGCTTTCTTTTGATCCAGAGTTTGCCGCAGCTCTTGGCTTTAACACGGGAAAACTGGATCTGCTGCTCTCATTTCTCCTCGTTCTTGCGATCATTACCGGTATTCAAACCGTGGGGGTTGTTCTTATGAGCGCGATGCTTACCGCGCCGGCCGTCGCCGCCCGACAATGGTCAAACCGGCTGTGGCTAATGGCGCTTTTGGCCGCCGTTTTTGGCGCGGCTTCCGGGGTGGCGGGCACATTACTAAGCTCTCTTGTTCCGGTTTTGCCCACGGGGCCAGTGATCGTGGTGTGTGTGACGCTAATCGCCGCGTTTAGTCTGCTCTTTGCCCCAGAACGCGGGGTTTTGCATCGCGTATACAGGCGGCTTAAAAACCGGGCGCAATTTCAAACGGCAAGGGAGTCAAAAATATGAGTCCCTCTTTTGAGATACAACTTGTTGCGGTGATTGTATCGGCGGCTTGCGCCCTGCCGGGTACATTCCTCGTGCTTCGCAAGATGTCCATGATGTCAGACGCCATTACCCACACTATCTTGCTGGGCATTGTGTTGGCGTTTTTCTTGACGCGCGACCTAAACTCGCCCCTGCTCATAGTGGGGGCGGCTCTAATGGGCGTCGCTACGGTGTGGCTGACAGAAACGCTTACAAAAACCCACTTGATCTCGGAAGATTCTGCCATTGGCATTGTGTTTCCACTTCTATTTGCCATAGCCATAATATTGATTTCTCGATACGCCGGAAAGGCGCACCTGGACACAGACTCGGTTTTGCTGGGAGAGCTTGCCTACGTGTCATTTGATCGTATGGTCGTTTTTGGTGTGGATATAGGCGCGAAAGCTATTTACACCTCGGGCGCGCTGTTGCTCGTCAACGCGGTTTTGATCGCCGTATTTTATAAGGAACTAAAAATTGCCTCATTCGATCCTATGCTGGCGGCTGTGATGGGTTTTTCTCCCACGCTTATTCACTATGGATTAATGACGCTCGTTTCCCTAACGGCTGTGGGGGCGTTTCAGGCGGCTGGCTCGGTCTTGGTGGTGGCCTTTATGATCGGCTCGCCGGTTACCGCCTACCTGCTGACCGATGACTTGAAAGTGATGCTGCCCCTCAGCGCGGGCTTGGGAGCGCTTAGTGGCGTTCTGGGTTATCAATGCGCATATGTGTTGGATGTGTCCATTGCCGGGAGTATGGCGGTGATGACAGGGATAATTTTTGTTCTTGCATTCTTTTTTTCGCCGACAAAGGGGATAGTACGCGGGTTGTTGCGAAGGAGAGCGGCGTTAACGCGGGTTCACAATAATAAAGCGTAAAAAACGTCATATTTCATGACGTTTTGGCGATGCTCAGTCTTTTTTATCTTTTAATACAGTTGGCAAAATCAGTGGTAGCGCCACTGCCGCTATGCCACCGCCAATAAGCGCGGTAATTAATTGCGGAAGGGTAAACATGTTAGACATGGCCGCCGCTTGTTGCTCTGGCAGTGTAACTAAAAAAGGTATCACAATTTTAACGACTGTTAAGTATAGAACGATGAACTTTGCAATAGCGCCTACTATCGCCGCCGCTATGTAATTAATAAACCTCTTGGCGCCTATTTTGGGTATTAACTCGCCGACCGCGCGCCACACGCATATCAACACGGCGTTTCCCAACGCGATAAACGGAATAAACGGCCACAATTGTGGACCAATGCCAAGAAACTTTGCAAAGGCAGGAGATAGTATCGCGACAGTAAACCCTGTGCCCCATCCAAAGGCCATAACCGATACGATTAAGATGAGGTTAACCAAAGAACCTGTTACCAATTGACCCATGGCGGCGCTAAACGATTGCGCGGCAATTAACAGCGCAATCATAATGGCCGTGCGGGTAATCCATAAAACTTTTTTGCTCATAACATCCCCCCTCTAAATAAATGACAACCCCAAGCATTAGGTTATTGATAAATTATTAACAGGGATATTATAGCACACCAATAAAATTTAGCAACAGGGGGTTGTCTATAACATTTGGATTTAAAATATTGGCATATACTACATGCTGTAGCGAGTTCTTTTATGCCTCGCCGACATTTGCTAAATCAGGCGCCTGTATAGAAGGAACCGCGCACTGCGGGCCCTTTCTATACTAACGGCCATCTTATTTACTTCGTTATCCTCACAACGGCCTTGACTATGTTCGCTTTATCGGCAATGCTTTTATCCATAGCGTTTTGGAGATCGTCAAAATCGAACACGTCTGTAACGATGCCTTTCAGGTTAACCTTGCCGGAGGCCACTGCCTCTATTGCCATCGGGTAGATGTGGCGGTAGCGAAAAACCGTTTTGAAAGTAAGCTCTTTGTCCAGCGCGAGGCTCATGGGCAACGTCATCTCTCCGGTTTTGGAATAGCCCACCAATACAATGGTTGCCCCTTTTTTTGTAAAAGCGATGGTTTGCCGTGTGGTAATCTCCGTTCCAGCCGTCTCAATGGCTAAGTCGCAACCAGCGCCACCTGTGAGTTCAAGGACCGCCCGCGTCACGTCCTGCTCTTTAGCGTTTATTACGCCATCGGCGCCAAGCTCCATCGCTTTGTCGATCCGATTTTGCATTACGTCGGCCACATATACCTTGGATACGCCTTCGGCTTTGAGGGCCATCATGGACACAAGGCCAATGCAGCCCGCCCCCATGACTACCGCCGTTTGCCCGGCGTGGGCCCCGCCCTGATTGGCGGCGTGGAAACCAACGGCCAGCGGTTCAATGAGCGCGCCCTCCAGCGTGCTTACATTGTCGGGGAGTTTGAAACAGAGAGCGCTTTCGTGTGCGACATATTCCTGAAAAACCCCATCTACAGGTGGGGTCGCGAAGAAGATCACGTCTGGGCAAAGGTTATATTCGCCTTTGCGGCAGAATTCGCAATGCCCGCAGGTCTTGCCCGGCTCAAGCGCAACGCGGTCGCCCACTTTCAAGCGCTTTACGCCGTCACCAACCTCGACCACTGTGCCGCCCGGCTCGTGACCCAACACAAACGGCGGCTTGACAATGTAATTGCCAATTGCCCCGCTTTCATAGTAATGCAAATCGCTGCCGCAGATTCCCACGTATTCCAGCTTTATAAGGACTTCGCCGGCCTTGGGTTTGGGGATGTCACGCTCCTCATAACCTATTTTACCGATTCCTTGCATAATCGCTACTTTCATTTTTCCGTTCATGGGATGCCCCCCTATAAATTTTTTAGAATGGGCGGGGTTTTACGACCATTCTGCGAACGACCTCGGCAGTTGGCAGAGGTTGTTCACAAGGTAACTATATTATGATGGGCTCATGATAAAAAGTCAATGATGACAATAAGACAGAACGTATCATCGAAGACCGGCGGGTTATGTTGGAGCTGGGAGAAAACTCTGTGGAGTCAATCGCCGAGCGCGCGGTGTAATCGCTGATTGGGGCTTGGGGTTTTACCCCAGGCCCCAAAGCGCTATTCGTTTACCTCTATAAACTTTATGTCGTTTTCGCTCCATTCAAACGCGTTATGTTCAGAAGCGAAAACATCTTCAAGCCTTGGCTCAAATGACAATATGTCCGCAAGTGCTAATATTGTTATATTGGAAATGTCTGAATTATATTCGTCATCTTCATTACCATAAAATAACTGCCAACCGCTGTCCATCTCATTATGTGGCCCATCTTTGACTGCCCAATTTATCTCCCGTTTCTCAATAGCCCTTTTTGAAACCAAGGCTTTCTTTTTTTCATCAAAGCGTTGAGCCACCAGGACAGTCGCTATGTTATCGCCTGAAAACTCTACAATGTCTCCTATGGATATGTCCTTTATATAAACAGGTTGATTTGTCAAATACCCCTTAAAATTGTGTCCGTCTATTTTGGAAATTTCCACCCACATTCTTTCGGCGCGGCAATTGTCGCTCGTTTCAAAATCAAGTACAAAAAATAGGCGAACCATTTCACCTATTTTTAAACCTGCTATTTCTTCCTCAGTCGGCTTCATAAATCCTCGCGCACCCGCTTTTTGCTGCGCCGCCGATATATTTTCGAGATGATAAGATGGCTTGGCTCGTTTTTTGAAGTTAAATAATCCCACTGCTTCACCCTCGCATTTGAGAAAAAATATCCTGCCCAAGCAGTATAGCACAAAGTCATGAACAATTGAAGGTATCCAAGTCCCTTCACTGCCAGACGTCACCGGGGGCTTTTTTGCCTCCGAACGTGAACAAATTGTAAATTTTTCTTCCGCCGATCAAAAAAGCCCTCAACAATCAGTGATGGGAACAACGACTATCAGCATCAATAATTGCCTTTGAAATCATGTCATGGTAAAATAGCAAAAAATATGACAATTTCGGAGGAACACATGAGAAAAATTACCTTACTTATAATATCTATCCTGCTCATGTTTACGGCGTGTGGGACAAAGACGCCGCAAACGGACAATGATTTATCAACAGTAAACGAATCCGCGCCGCTTGACACGGTGGCAAATTACTTTCCCGTAAAAAGCAACACTTTTTATATGTACGAGTGCGCCGAGCAGCCCACCATTAATCAAGAGCATTATATAGCATACGCCGCCGTGAGCGCAGATGGTGTTATGCGTATTCAGCGCCGCGTGAGTTCGGGAAAGGTTACCTCTACAGAAGTGCTTGAGGTGAGCGAAAACGAGCTGCGGCTTGCTTTTGGCGAGCCGATGTTCTATTTTTTTGAGGATCTTACCGCCGTGACAGCCAACTTGAACATGCTCATACTACAGGGGCCGCTTACCGTCGGGCAAAAATGGGCCCCAAACGAATCTGCGCAATCAGAAGTAACGGCGGTAGATGTGTCCGTGCAAACAGCGGCGGGGTCGTTTAATTGCCTGGAGATAACAACGACCTACCCCGAGCAGAACTATGCCCAACGCGAATATTATTCACAGGGAACCGGACTGATTAAAACAGTGTACCCCAGTGATGAGGGCATAGAGTATAACCTGGAGCTTACACGCGTCATAGAGGGCAAGGGCATGGATATCGAAACGGTATTCTACGCGCGCGCGCCGGAAGGACTGGAGGAAGAGACGCGAACCATCACATTTGGCACGAATGGGGATTTTGTAGATATATTTAACGACGCGTTCGCGGTAAGATCCGCTTCCGGCGTTGAATGGCTTCCCGGTGGTATCCAGATAAAAACGATAGAACTGGACAGAACCAACGACAAGGTGATTGTAAATATCGAGGGAGACACGGATGATAACTTGGCGTTGCAAGGCATTGCCGATACGCTGGGGGTTTTTTATGACACTGTTTCGGCGGATGTGATATGCGGCGGCACAACGTATAACTTTTCTGTCGTCGGAAATGAAGAAGTATCCGCAAGCGAAAGCGACGCTGTGAGTATCGGATGACAGGCAATACGAAAGGGATTTATCTACCATCTGGCGTGGGGGTGGGGGAGCTTATGCTTCGCCATGGCATTAGCCCCAAAAAATACTATGGGCAGAATTTTTTGACAGATAAACGCGTTATCAGCGCGATTGTATTGGCATCGGGTATCACGCCAAACGACAATGTTATAGAAATAGGCCCCGGCCTGGGAGCGCTCACACTCGCCCTGCCCGCAAAACAGATATTGGCGGTGGAGATAGATGCTGAACTTGTCGCCGCTTTGCGCGATGTATGTCGTGACCGCCCGCATGTCGAGATACTGCAAGCAGACATAATGAAAACGAATATACAATTGCTTATGGCCTATAGAGGCTGGCAAACAGCAAAAATTTGCGCGAACCTGCCGTATTATATCTCCACGCACATTATCGTCGAGTTGTTGGAAAACGCGCCTACTGTGGCGTCCATTACTGTAATGTTGCAGCGCGAGGTTGCCGAGCGCCTTGTCGCTACACCCCAAAAGGGCGATTATGGGGCGATATCGCTGTTGGTAAAATTCTATGGCGAGGCGCGCATAGATATGTTTGTGCCGCGTGGCTGTTTTGTTCCCGCTCCAAAGGTGGATAGCGCGGTAGTTACGATTAAGCGGCAGGACAATCCCAACAGGGACTGCCCCATAGTTACAGACAAGGAGCTTTTGTTTGAGGTTATTAAAGCGGCTTTTGGGCATCGCAGAAAGATTCTGCTTAACTGTCTGCGCAGCGCCTCAATTATACAGAACCGAGAAAAATGCCTGGAAATATTCGATCGCTTGGGATTTGATGAAAACGCGCGCGGCGAGAATTTAAGCCTAGACCAGTTTGTCGCGCTGACGGAGGCAATTTTGCATGAACGACGGTCAGTTGAACTTTTATGACCAGGCGGGCGCGGACTCGCTGGTATTAACCCCGCTTGCAAGCAGATTAAGGCCCCTTACATTGAGCGACTATGCCGGGCAGGATCATTTGTTGGGTCAAGGCAAGGTTCTGCGCAAAATGATAGAGCAAGACAAGGTGTGCAGCATGATATTTTGGGGGCCGCCCGGCGTAGGCAAAACGACGCTAGCGGGCATTATCGCGGAGCTTACGCACAGCTCGTTTGTCAATTTTAGCGCAACCATTAACGGCATTAAAGAGATAAAGGAGATAATGCAAAAATCGGAGAGGCTGCGCAGGGTAGGGGAGAAGATAATCGTCTTTGTAGACGAGATACATCGCTTTAATAAGGCGCAGCAAGACGCCTTTTTGCCCTATGTAGAAAAAGGCGTGATAACGCTGGTAGGCGCGACGACAGAGAATCCCAGCTTTGAGATAAATTCGGCGCTGCTGTCGCGCTGCAAGGTTTTTGTGCTTAACCCGCTCACGGCGGCGGACTTGATAAAAATAGGCAAGCGCGCGCTGGATACGGGGTTTGGCATACAGTATACCATGCGGGACGATCTGTTGACGAGATTGGCCGAATTTGCCAACGGCGACGCGCGTGTGCTGCTAAACACCTTGGAAATGGCCGTTAATAACAGTGATCAGCTTGAGCTTTCGGAAGAATTGATATCGCAGTGCCTTAACCGTAAGATTTTGCCGTATGATAAGCACGGCGAGGAGCATTACAATATTATATCGGCGCTGCACAAGTCCATGCGCAACAGTGACGCGCAAGCGGCTGTATACTGGCTGGCGCGTATGTTGGAGGGCGGGGAGGATCCATTGTATATTGCGCGTAGGGTAGTGCGCTTTGCCAGTGAGGATATAGGGATGGCTGACAGCCGTGCCCTGGAGATATGTGTGGCGGCCTATCAAGCGTGTCATTTTATAGGGATGCCCGAATGTAGCGTACACCTGACGCACGCGGTGGTGTATTGCGCGCTTGCCCCCAAATCCAACGCGTTGTATATCGCGTATGGCAAGGCGGCGGACGACGCGCAAAAGACGATTGCGGAGCCTGTGCCAATGCAAATACGCAACGCGCCCACAAAGCTAATGAAGGATATAGGGTATGGCGAGGGGTACAAGTACGCGCATGACTATGAAGGCAAGATAACCGACTTGAAGTGTCTGCCCGATATTCTCGCCGACAGAGTTTATTATTCCCCAACCTCACAAGGTCAAGAGGCGCGTGTGGGCGAAAGAATGAAATATATTGATGAATATAAAAAACAGCAAAAAACATGATCCCTTGCGGGTGCTCATGTTTTTTTGATTATGCTATAAACGCGCTATTATACCCGCCGCTGTAGGGCAGTTTATTTTACAACTTGCAGCTCTAGCACAGCTTTTGCGGTATAGTCAGCAACAACCACGCTTGGAAATTGTTTCACAGTAAATTGGATCCTACGAGCTGCCTGTTTTGGCGTAATTTCATGAATACCAGCAATCTTACCGACCCTTTCGTAGGGCACATCAGCAAACACGCAATCCAAATCAGAAAGTTTGTCTAACAAATTTTTATCTTCTATGTCAACACCAGCGGGTAAATTTATAAACATCAATGGGTAATCAATGCCAGTGTCAAAAAGAAGTCCGATTGGCTTATCGTTAAACATCCATGTTTTAGTTGTTTCATCAAAAGAGACTCCAAAGTCTGCATACTTATTCAAGCAAGTATCGAATTCTATCTTAGATTCTGTCTCGGATTCTGTCTTTACATATGTGAGGACTGGAAGGAGAGTCTCTACTGAGGGGGTGCTCCAATTCTCGAGTACATAGCCGCCACGCGTAAAGTGGACATAGTTTAAAGTTTCCAATGCCTCATCCAAATCTTGCTCTCTTACGATAATCCCGTTGGCCTCACCGCTCATAATCTCTGGAACCTCTTCTATATTTGTTACCGGTATAGTGCCATCTTGCCTGGCTAGAATGGCCCTAACCTCCTCAAGGGTAGTGGCAATTTCGTATGGGCTTTCCGGCGCTGCGGCAAGATCGCTTGCATTGTTTATGGCGTTTGGCTCGGCTGCTTCGATAGGTTCTGTAGCAGAAATATCGTTGTCGGTTGCCGCGATAGTTGGCTCGCTTGGCTCTGCTTCAGAATCGGCTTGTGAATCGACAACCATTTCTGGCGAGGCCGTCGGCGTGGCGTCCAGATCAGAGGCTGGCGCGGTGGGCGTTTTTGACGCAGAATAGGCTAAAACTACACCGGTCGCGCCGATAACCACTGCCAGCGCAATTGATATGGCCATTACGGGCAGCTTGGTTTTTTTAGAATTCAGCATATGTATCAATCTCCTTCTGATGTTTGTGTTTGCGGCGCATAATCCCGCGCTTAGGCTGATTCGCCGCGCCATACTGTATTCTATGGTGGATATTATCATTTCGCCGTAAAGCCTGCGCTTTGCCATGTCCATGTTGCGGGCGAGTTTCTCATCGCAGGAATTTTCACAGAGGTTGCCAACATTAACGTTCATGATATACACGAAGGGATTAAACCAGTGTATGGCGTTAGCCAAAAGCAGAAACAGTTTAATAAATACATCCCCACGCTTGTAATGCGTAAGTTCATGAGACAACACAATCTCCAACTCTCCCTCGCGGTATTGCCGGTTTGGCAGCACAATTACAGGCTTGAAAGCCCCCATCAGCATCGGCGTCAGGGTGAAATCGCTTACCACTACTTTAACCGGGAGCGTCCCGGCGTTATACGGTCTGCTTCCATGTAAAACCCCGCGTCTGAATTTAACATAAGCCCTGCACTTTATTATTAGAAACACTAAAACCCCGGCAAACCACGCAGACAGTAAATAGGGCGTCAGAATTTCAAGGTTGTCACTCCGTTTTACCAAGCCTTGCCCCATACTTTCTGTCGTCGTACTTGATACACTGTAAAATTGCGGCAGAGCGGTTTCATAAAGTAATTCAGTCCCTTTTGACAGTCCATGCGAGATCTCGGCAATCGTGCCGCCCGACATTTCGTGCTTAGGGATAAGATCTGTTACAAACCTGGCGGCGGGTACGGCCAACCTTGACGCCCCAAGCAAGAACAGCAGTGGAATCAGACTAATGTAGTAATGCCATGTTTGAGAAAAGAAGCGTCTTGTTATGGGCTTAAGGCACAGGAGCAGCAGCCAGAGCGCCACGCCAACCAATGAAGCTTTGATAAGTTCCAATAGAAAATCCACTATTGCCCACCATCCCTTTGCCGAAACCATTCACGCAGTTCGGCGATTTCTGCTGCGCTTAGCCCTTCCTCGTCCGCCAAAGCCGCAAAGAAGCTCTTTACGTTTCCATTGTGGACGGCGGACATAAATTTTCGTGTTTCATACTTTTTGTACTCGTCTTCCGACATGGAAGGCGTGTAGTAGTTTACTTTTCCTTTCATTGCTTTGGTAAGATAACCCTTCTCTATCAATCTTGATAGGATGGTTGACAGCGTTGAGGTTTTCCAGCCCCGTTTCTTTCCCAAAATATCAAGAACCTGCTGCACGGTTACTGAAGCTGATAAACCCCAGATGGTGCGCATAACTTCTGTTTCCGTTCTTGAGAGCTTACCTAATGTGGTAGGATCTATGTCCATAGTGCCCCTCCATTACCTTTCGCATACAGATGACGATCGTCGCCAGACGCTCACCTCAAACAGAGTATACTACATGTTGTCGCAAATGTCGATAGGTAAATGCTGCCTCCCACGTAAAAAAGGGCGCAAGCGCCCTTTGAGTTTTGTACATCTAAAAACTGGTGATTGTGCAAAGCCCGCCAGAACCCTACCCCTTTACCAACTCAAGAACAAGTTCCACGCATTGTTGGAGTTCGCCTAGCCTGCTGTACTCGCGGGTGCTGTGAACATCGTGCATAGAGCAGGCAATTACTATACCCTCTATGCCGCGCAGGGCAAAATTATTGTTGTCGCTCCCGCCCATGGTCGCGTGAATGTAGTCAGTAACGCCAACTTTAGCGCAAGCCGCCTTGAAACGCTGAACAACCCGCGCCTCTAGCGGGGTTGTGTACGCCGTGGTCTCCACGCGCATATTGGCGGCGGCAATCGCTCCAACGCGGGCCGCTTCGCGTTCAAAGGTGTTTTTAACAGCTTCCCATTGCGCGAGCGCCTTGTCATGAAACAGACTGCGGATCTCACCGCTTACCCGGCACAGATCGGGGACGATATTATTCGCGATACCGCCGCTGATCTGCCCTATATTACATATTGTGCCCTCTAGCGGTTCAGGAAGCGCGGCGATTGCTCCCGCCACCGCGTTAATGGCGTGAATACCTTCTTTGGCGACGAATCCCGCGTGCGCCGCTTTACCCTTTACGCTAACCTCGAACGCAATGATAGTGGGCGCGGCGTTGGCTGCCTCGCCGATGGATCCGCACAAGTCGAGCGTATATGCCTCTTTTGACGCGACACGGCTGTAGTCGGCCACTGCCGAGCCAACACCATACTTTTCTTCCGCAGCAGGAAATAAAAGTTCAACCGGGCGGTGTGGTCTGCCGTTTTCTCGCAAACGCGTAATGGCTTCAAGTATAATAGTGATGCCCGCCACATCGTCCGCGCCAAGAACGGTATCGCCCGCCGAGGTTATAAGGCCGCTGCTATCAACGATCGCTCGCTTGCCTTTGCCGGGTTCAACCGTGTCCATATGCGCGGACAGCAAAACAGGGGGCAGTGCGGTATCTCCCGGCAAATAGCCATAGAGATTGCCGCTGTCGCCGCCGATTTTATCTCCGGCGTTATCCTCATAAACCTCGACGCCAAGCGCGATTAGGCGCTTTTTTAATTCATCGCAAAATTTGCGCTCACCAAAAGACGGGCTGTCGATGGCGGTGAGTGCGTGGAATGTCTCCCATAATCGCTTATGCTTTGTCATGATCTCTATCACGGCAAGAACTTCTCCACCAAAACGACACTAAAACCCAAGTTCGGTCTGGGCTTATCCTTGATTTCTTTCGGCGGACGGTGGTTCTCGTATTCAAATGGGCTTACACCCGGGTTTTGCACATAGCCTATCTTTTCGTAAAATCCCGCCGCTCTGTCTTGACTTACTATGACTATATGCTTTACGCCATGCTCGGCGATCCATTTTTCCGCTTCCGCCATGAGAAGTCGCCCATATCCCGCTCTCTGCTTCTCACGAACTGTGCAGACCCTCTCTATCTTGCCGACACCCTCTTTTGGAAAGCGGATACGGCAGCCCGCCACGGGCTTATGATCCTCCAGCAGAATAACGGCCCTTAATTCCTCTTTCGGGCCGTCGTGGCCGAATTCCATATCGATGGGGATGTTTTGGCCGAAACAGAACGCATCCATCCTGACATAGTCATATGCCTTGAACATCCACTCTGGAGATTCCTTTGTCACGCGATGAACATCCACAAGTCATTCCCCTTTTTATACGACTTTTTTTATCTCTCTGGAAAAATATTTGTCCAGTTCCTTCTTTGTTTCATCCGATATCTCCCTCTTTATGGGAATGAGCGCGGCGTTGACGAAGGCCCCGATGATTTTGACGGCAAATTCCAGATTTTTTTGGAGCGCGGATTCACTAAGGGTCGCGGTCACATCCCTGACCGAGTGGATCTCTGCTGCGGACATGGTACCTCGTGAAAGCCCCAAAGCCGGTATGCCACGGTCACAGAACGGCGCGGAATCGCTTGATTGCACGTGGTTCATTGTCCTGGCCGAATAGCCGGCGGCGCGGCAAAACTGCTCGACATATGTGGCGAGTTCCTTGTTGCCTGTAATGAAGATGTCGTTATTGCCCAGGGCCGTACCGCACATATCAAAATTGAAAGCGAATTTTATTGATTCCAGCAGCCCTTCGTGCTGCGCTATGTAAGCCTTTGAACCCAAAAGCCCCAATTCCTCACTTCCGCACCATATAAAGCGCATGGTTCGCCTGGGCGGGTTGGCGATAAAATGCCTGTATATGGCAAGCAAGACAGTCGCCCCGGTGGCGTTGTCCCATGACCCCGTCCCTAAAGGGACGCTGTCGTAATGGGCGGTGAGTACGATGGATTCTTCTGGCAAATCAGTACCTTTTATGGTAGCCAGCACATTTTGGCTGGTTTCTTCGGTGTTCTCCTGCTTCAATGTCAAATGAACGGTTTTGACATCTTTTTTTATCAACCGGTTGGCGTCGGCCGCCGTAATGGTAAAGCCGGGGATAGCGCCGTTTTTGGTAAACTGTTCCCGCAGCGGCTGTGAATAGAGGGACGCTTCATAATCGGTGTTATAATATTTTCCCTTAAATATAAGGAACGCAGCCGCTTTGTGTTCAATGAGGCGCTTATAAACCTCCGCCTCTCGCAGTTCATTTAAAAGCACGGCTGTATCGCCAAGATCACCCACGTTTGCAAAGTCAATTTCCGATCCCTGCTCAAGATATAGCAATTTAAGCTCTGTGTCAATAGTTCCTGAACGCAGATACGGGCGGCTATACAGCTCTTTGTCTTGCGCCTTCACAGCCCATTTTGACGCGACTCCATAAGGGATGGTAAAGCTCATCAATTCCCCCGTGGCGTCCGTTCTCCCCAATTTTTCCCCCGCCAGATTAATCTCCCGTAGGATAATCCCGGCGGCGCGCCTTTCATCCTCCGTGCCGCCAACACGAACAAAACTTAGCTCTTCTACAAAATTTAGCGACCTATCCATATTGACGTCCTTCCTGTTTTCTGATTCATCAGCCATGGCGATAAAGATTACATCAGCGATGTGGAACACATCGGCAATGTAGGTTACATCGTTTTCACTCAACCATATTAATCTCTTCCATGCGGTGGCAAGCTATCGCGTGCCCGCTGGGCAGTTTACGCAAGGCGGGCGCTTCCTCCCTGCAATTGTCGTTCGCGAATTTGCAGCGCCCGGCGAATTTGCAGCCCGCTCCAAAATTGATGGGGCTGGGAACGTCGCCCTCCAACATAATCCTTACCCTTTCGTTTTCTTTGGCCGGATCCGGGATGGGCGCGGCGGAGATAAGCGCCTGCGTGTATGGGTGCAGGGGGTTGATGTTTAGCTCTTCCGCGTTCGCCACCTCCACTATCGAACCCAGATACATAACCCCGATGTGATCGGAGATATAGCGCACCGTGGATAGATCATGGGCTATGAATAAATAGGTCAGGTTAAGCTCTGACTGTAGTCTTTTAAGGAGATTTATAATTTGCGCCTGAATGGATACGTCCAGCGCCGAAATGGGCTCGTCGCAAACCACAAATTCTGGATTCACTGCAAGCGCCCGCGCAATGCCGGCCCTCTGCCTCATCCCGCCCGAAAACTCATAGGGGAAACGGTTGGCGTGTTCGGCGTTTAGGCCCACCATGTTGAGAAGCCCGCTAACCCTCTCACTCATTTCTTTCGCGCTGCCCAATTGGTGGATCCTCATGCCCTCTTTTATTATCTCGCCAATGGTCATGCGTGGGTTTAACGAGGCGTAGGGCTGCTGAAAAATCATCTGCACATCTTTGGTGTACTCAAAAGATTCCCTCTTGTTTAGATTCGCCACGGATTTCCCTTTATAGAGTATTTTGCCTGATGTTGGCTTGTAGAGCCGCACAAGGAGACGCCCCAGCGTGCTTTTGCCGCAGCCGGATTCGCCGACCAGCCCGAACGTCTCCCCGCGTCCCAATTCAAAAGATACATCGTCCACCGCCCTTAGCGTATCCTTGCCTATTCTAAAATCTCTGGTCAAATGCTCAGTATTGATAAATACTTCGCCGCTGCTCATAGTATCAGAGTTTCCTCCTTTCGAGCTTTAGAGGACATTCTGGATCCAGCATCCAGCACCGGCATAAATGCGTCTCCGATAGGGCGGATTCCGGTGGCATATGGTCTTTGCACACCCGCATGGCATACTCGCACCTGTCGGTGAAAGGGCAGCCCGCAGGCGGGTCCACCAGATCCGGCGGCGTCCCCTCGATCGATCTTAAGGGTTCGTTCTTCGCACCGTTTTTGCGGGATATGGAATCCAGCAGCCCCCTCGTATAGGGATGGGATGAGCGGTAAAAGATGTCGCCTATCGCGCCAGACTCAACAATCAGCCCCCCATACATAACGGCCACGTTTTTTGCTATATTCGCCACCACCCCCAGGTCATGGGTGATGATTATAAGGGAAACCCGTCTTTCGCTTTGCATTTCCTTAATCAAGTCAAGTATCTGCGCCTGCACCGTAACGTCAAGGGCGGTAGTCGGTTCGTCCGCTATCAGCACCTTCGGGGAGCAAGCCATCGCCATGGCGATTACCGCTCGTTGCAGCATCCCACCCGAGAATTCATAGGGGAACTGGTTTGCCCTGCGTTCTGGCGAAGGCGTCTTTACCCTGCGAAGCAGTTCTATCGCCCGTTCCTTTGCGTCCTTTGATGAGAGCCTTTTGGCGTTGGCGTCCCTTCCGTGCCTTAGCAAGACCTCCGCAATCTGGTTGCCGACGGTCATCGAGGGGTTAAGGGCGGTCATGGGATCCTGAAATATCATCCCTATCTGGTTGCCGCGAATGTTTTGCATCTCTTTTTCCGATAGTTTGAATAAATCCGTGCCGTCAAAGAGTATTTTTCCACTTTTAAATTCCGTGGTCTCCATGTTGTGAATACGCATTATACTTAGGGCTGTCACAGACTTCCCGCACCCGGACTCGCCCACAATGGCAAGGGTGTCGTTATCATTAAGTTTCAGATTTACCCCACGGACAGCCTGTACCTCGCCAAAATATGTATGGAACGACACGCGCAAATCCTTAATCTCAATAATGACAATCACCTCCTCATTTGCGGGTCTAAAGCGTCCCTCAGCCCATCGCCCAAAAGGTTGAACGCCAGCATGGTAAGGGCAAAAACAATGGCGGGCGTAAAGAACAGCCACAAAGCGCCGGGGAATTGATCGGTGCCCATTTGCAAAAGATTGCCCCAACTGGCTTCCGGTATTGAAATGCCAAGCCCCAGATAACTCAAATACGCCTCAGCCCCTATCGCCCCCGGAACGCTCATGGTGTAGTTTACCAGTATAGGCCCTATGCAGTTGGGTATCAGATGAGTTTTTAATATTCTCCATTTGCTCGCGCCTAGCACCTGCGCCGCCATGGCGTATTCGTTCTCCCGCAAAGAAAGCACCTGACCTCTAACCAAACGGGCAAGCCCCGTCCACCCCGTAACGCAAAGCGCTATGAGAAGGGTTCCCACGCTGCCTTTCATAACAGTTAAAAGCAGTATCATTATTATCATTTGCGGGATAGACACGACGATGTCGATCACGCGCATGATAAACATATCGGCCTTGCCGCCCATATACCCGGAAATACCGCCAATTATTATGCCGATTACAAGATTGATCGTTTCCGCTATAAAGCCTATTGAAAGGGAAATTCTGGTGCCGCGAACAAGGCGCGTTAATACGTCCCGCCCTAAAGTATCTGTGCCGAACCAGTGGGCGCCGCTCTGGGCCTCCAACGCGTGGAGCAAATCTTGCTTTTGATAGTCAGGCAATATCATAGGGCCTACTATGGCCACCAAGACTATAAACGCGATAAACGCCAGCGATATCATAGCAAGGGAGTTTTGCTTCAACGTCCTCATAACACCTTGGGCATATGTAAGCGATACACGGTTGATCTTCTGGCTTGATCCAATGTCTTTGGGAATACGGGAAAAATCTTTGTTGCCTTCGCTTATGGATGTTTGTACCGCCATTTTATTTGCTCACCCCCGTGTACCTAACGCGCGGATCGATAACGCAGTATAATATATCAACCGCCAAACTGCTTATAACGACAAATATGGCGTAAAAAATGGTAAGGCCCATGGTGAGAGTGTAATCCCTTGCGGTCACGCTGTTTACATAGTATTTGCCTAAACCCGGAATCGCAAATAGGCTTTCGACGACAAAGGATCCCGTGCAGATAACCCCAACCATGCGCCCAACTACGGTGACTACAGGGATAAGGGCGTTTCGTACCTCGTGTTTCCATAAAATCGCGGTGTTTGATATCCCCTTGCTCCTGGCGGTTTTTATGTAGTCTTGCCCTATAACATCAAGCATTGATGAGCGCATAAGTCGCGCGATAATCGCGATGGAACCTATCCCCAAAGCAAACGAGGGCAGGATGGTATAACGAAAGCTTTCCCACCTGGAAATGGGGAACAGTTGAAACGACGTATGAAATATATCCTTTACCCATGACGATAACCATAACCCAAACGCGGCTTGAAGCAACGTCCCTATTATAAAACTGGGAACGGAAATACCGATCACCGCGATCACTGACGCGAAACGATCCCAGCCCTTGTTATGGCGCAGAGCCGACACAATCCCTAGCGCCACCCCCAGCGATACCCCAATAAGCAGCGCTCGCAGCCCCAAATCAGCCGACACCGGGAAAGCCGTCTTGATAATGTCCGTGACGCTCCTGTTTGAATATGCGATGGAAGTGCCAAAATTCCCGTGCAATATATTTGTGATGTAGATTATGTATTGCTCTCCCAGGGGTTTATTCAATCCATAGTTGGATGTTAGCGCTGCGCGCACTTCTTCGGTCATATTGGCGTTTTCGCGCGCGATGGGACTTCCGGGGATCATATGCATCAGGAAGAACGTCAGCGTAATTACAACGAATATAGTTATGGCAGCGATACCGAGCCGCTGCAAGATATATCTTTTCACTTGGTTTATACCTCACACATGCGTCATTACGCCTCTAAAGAGAAGCCCCGGGCGGAAATAACCGCCCGGCTCAACTATATTAATCATTGACAGACACAAAATACGTATCCAAATACGGGACAACCGCGCGTCTTATAACGCCGCTGGCGCGATCCGATACCGCGTAGTATTGCGCGGTGTAGTACAGCGTGGTAATGCCCTGATCTTCCAGCAGTATTTTTTCAGATTCGCCCAATTGCGCTATGCGTTCTTTTTGATCCAGCGTATATACGGCGGCTTTATAAACTGTGTTAAATTCCTCGCTTTTGTACAGATAATCGGCCGCCTCGTCTCCGTGCTCATAACTGCCCAAAAAATTTGTCGCGTCGTCGTAGTCGGCGCCCCAACTGGTCAAGTACACATCGTAGTCACCGCTGCTGCGCTTTGCGTATACGGAACCCGAATCCAGCGTTTCAATATTGACCGTAATGCCAAGCTCGTTTTGAAGCAGTTGTTGAAGCGCGCCCGCTATGGATTTAAACTCATCTGTATTGCTAGTTAAAAGGGTAAAGTTAATATCCGCCGCGTTTATACCCAACTCGTCTGTGCCGTTCTTTAGCAATTCCCTGGACCTTTCGGGGTTGTACGCGTATTCAAGCGTGCCGCCGACAATGTCGCGGAAGGTGGAATCCGCGCCGGATAAGCCTGGAGGTACGAACCCATCCGCCACTTTGGAGTCGTTTTTCAATACGCCGGCAACGAGACTATCGCGGTCAATAGCCGAAGATATCGCCTGCCTTATGTACTTATTTACAAAGTACGGATTCGTAAAATTGTACGAAAGATATGCCGTTCTGCCGTTGTTATAGGACTGCGCGTCAAAGCCCGCAGATTTTATGGTAGAGAGCCTTTGAGCGGAAAAGTCGACAATATCAAGCTCGCCATTTATGAACATGTTTACTTGCGTGCTTTCATCAGGTATGATATACACATTCACCTGGTCAACAGCGATATTGTCCTTGTTCCAATAATACGGGTTTTTCTTGAGAACAACTACATTGTCTGTTTTCCAGGAGTCAACATAGTACGGGCCGTTACCCAGGGAGGTTTGCGCAGTGGTACCGTAATTTACATCGCCGCCTATGGACGCCACAAAGCTGCGGTTAACGCCAAAATGCTGGCAGTGCGTGAGGAGTTTTTCAAAGTAGGGCACGGGGTATTCAAGCGTAAACTTAACCGTCTTTTCATCAACGGCGGTGACGCCCAGGGTAGAGGCGTCCGCCTCTTTAGCGAAAATCGCTCTGGCGTTTTTTATTTCATAAACGAAATCGGGGAAGGCTACGTCCGTGGTGCCATCCACCAGTCGACCGATTCCGTATACCCAATCGTCCGCCGTTACGGAGTCGCCATTATTCCAGCCGCTGTCCCTTAGGGTGAATGTCCATTCGGTGAAATCCTCGTTGTGTTCGATCTTGTCGGCAAGACCGTCCACCAGTTGCTGATCGTCTCCGAACCTCGTCAGGCTTTCTTGAGTCAAGCCGAATATGTACATAAGAGCGCCGCCCAATGAGATAGCAGGGTCAAAACTGCTCGGGTCGGCCCCAATAGCCACGCTGATCACAGCCTCCGCTTTGGTTTCCGTCTCGTTATCCGGGCTCGCGATTTCATTCGCGGGGGTCGCTATCTCATTGGCGGAGCTCGCTGTCTCATTCGCGGAAGGCGATGCCGCGCTGTCGGCGGCTATATTGCCGCCTGTAGTTGTTCCGCAACCGACAAGGGTTGACGCTAATAACACCGCAGCGAGAATCCCTGTTGACACTTTCTTCCACCTATATGTTTTTTTCATTATGTCTCCCTTCTTCCTCATGATTGGAGTAATTAATTAACTATTGGATTTATTGACGCGTCAACGGATAATACGCCGTTTTTAGGATCTCTGTCCTGCCAGCTTGGACTGTTCCAGTTAGTCGTAGAAATTTCGCCGGCGTAGTCTTCATAGCTCTCACCTTGTGGATGTCGCAGGAACAGTTCGTCAGGCGTTTTGCCAAGGTTTTTTCTCTTTCCGTCGTCCGCCCAAAGCGCGTCAAAATCGACTTTTGACAATATGCGTTCGTTATAGCCTCTGAAAAGGTCGTTTCCTTTCTTGGGGCCCCCGAAAGATAATAACGCCAACTTTTTGGGATTGCTGTTGTTTGTAAACGCCGGGATTGTGTTTAGCTCTTTAAGATAACCCCAGATATTTTTGTAATCAATGATGGGTTTTTTAACCGGCCCCACGTTGTGGAAATAGCTGATGTCCCACCTCACAAGCGTTACGAACGCCCTTACGTCACTGTCGGTAACATAGTCGCCAAAGAGGAAACGATTTGTTTCCAGGCGCTTATCAAGTTTATCCAAAGACTCATAAAAATCTTCATACGCCTCATAATAGGCTTCTGGCGATTGGCAAAAAGCCATGCGGTAATGCGAGTTGTTAATATGCGGAAAAAGCCAGTCGTTAAACTCGTCGATCTCTTTCCTGTACTTCTTGGGGTACAAATCAGGCGCGTCTTTTGCCTGAAAGGGTCTGAACTGCACCTCAAGATAATTTGTGAGCCGGTGGTAGTCGTTGTTGACTGTTTTCTTTTCGATAACATCCACAAAACTTGGGGTAGTCGCCCTGCCTTTAAAATCCGGGTTTGCCCTCTTGTAAAACTCGCTTAAAAAGTATGCCCCGGTTATCGGATCCTTGTAGCCCGGCTGATTGCCAAAACCGTGACCGTATCGGTGTGTGCGCCCAGAGAATGATGTAAGCTGATCCTTAATCACGTCTTGCAGTCCCAAGAGATCCCTCACGATAACCGGCCTGTTTGACCAATTGCACCCGGTCGCCCAGTAGATGGCGTACCTATTCGCATCGGCTTTAAGGTCGCCTTCTTTATCCCCAAAGGGTTGAATGAAAGCGTTTGGCTGGCGGATAAACGCGCCGCTTTCGTTTATCTCGCTAATCGTTTCGTTGGGTCTGGGATCCACGCCCACCTCTTTGGCGTATTGTTCTGCCAGTTCATCCGTGTAGGAATTAAGAGCTTCTTCTGTGGTCTGTTCTTTCACCTGTTCCTTTAACGGTAATTTACAGATACTCATAATAGATCCTCCAATCTTTATGCGCCTATAAACATATAAAGCATATATTTTTAATATGTATTATATATTATCACAGACGCTCTACCCGTGTCAATAGATTTTTTTTGACTTAAGAATGATTTTTTTGGCTTAAGGAGAAGAAAGAAGTCAAACGAGCAGATGAAGGCTGACTATGGAACCGGGTTGGCTCAAAAAGGACGGGATCATAAAAACCCTTTTGGCAGAGTTTGCGCGCAAGGGCTTTTGGGGACGTGACGGCACATTTTAATTATTTCATCGTTCGGCACAGTTGGAAAAATCAATTTCATATTTTATTCCATTGTTGAAAAGAATTCCGTCGGTCAGACGAATACGGAGCAAGCAAGTATTGGGGTCGTTTTCGTTCGTATGCCCGTTGTCATACCACTCCGCAAATACCACATGTAGTTTTGACATTATTTCTGCGTTTGTCTCGTCGCACACCCATCCAAGATTTTCTCCAATGCCATGAGCGGTAAACCATTCTCCGCATACAGCAACAACTGGATTGTTCTGTATTTGCTGCATCTTGTTCGACAACGCATATGTAACGGCGTAGAACACGCCATCCTCATAATAACTGTTTACGGTGCGAACAGCAGGCCGATTGTCGTCTATAGTCGCAAGTGAAATTAGCGTGTCGCAACCGAATCGCTCTGCCATAAGGGATAAGGCTTCTTGTTCTTTCTGCTCATTCATTTTGTTACAGCCTCCAACGGATATTTCGGCATTTTTAGCCGTCTTTCCTTCAAGCGTTTTTGCCAAATCCACATCGTTATGCGTTATCGCGGATCACGTCCCACATTACATAACTGCTCCCCAGTATCTTCCTATATCAACTTAAACAACTCGCGCAGATACTGCTCCACCCGTTCCGCCAATTGCTCGGCGGTATTCGCGCATGGTTGTAACCGTTGCGCCCAAGCGCGACCGGGGTGCAAGCAATCCCATTGCGGCATCATTCCTCGGTGTCTGCCTTTGCCGGGATCGTGGTTGCCGAAACCATCCAATACCCGATTCCATACCGGCTTGAAGCGTTCGATAAGCATTGACTCTGCAAGCGGAATCCAAATGTCATCCACGACAAGAAAATGACAGAAGAAATCCGCAATGTCGAGGTTCCGCGCCGCGTTGACAGATTCCGCGTGTTCAGCGAGTCGTTTATACAATGTTTGTCCATGTTCGACTTCCAGACCAAGACCACCCTTCCTTGATCCGGGCGGTACCGCTTTTCCGACATAAATGGGGCAGTAGAACTGCCCATCTTGGTTTACTTCCGCTAATTGTCTATAAGCGGAAAAAGAGCCCATGTAGTATATAGCGTACACACCCGCCCCTATGAAAGGTTCAGGTGGTAATGCTTGAACTGTTGTATGTAAAAGGGCGTCGGCGACGCTTTCGCCGAGGTTCCGCTTGTCAAGTGGGTTAAACGGCTTGAAGGCCGGTTTGTCGCCTCTCTGCATCGTTGACATTCTTCCTCTCTATTTGCTCTATCACCGACTCGCCAATAATGCGGGCAAGTTTTACCGGCACCGCGTTTCCTATTTGTCTCATGCTTTCCGTCCAAGAGCCATGAAACAGATAGCCATCTGGGAAAGTCTGCATCCTCGCACTCTCCCTGACCGTGTAATAACGTAGAGAGCCATCTTCAAGCGCAAGCATATTCTCCCCGCCCGGAACTCCGTGCGCTCCAGCCTTTATCGTCTTGGACGGTTCGTCTAACACACTACCCGAATGTCCTGCGTAGGGTCTCGCGCCATCTCTGAACTCATGGTTGGCGAACTTGCTTGCCGTGCTGCTCCTTGGGTCGGGCAACCCGGAAATAGCGTCACGGACAGTTTGCCAACGTTCGCCGAGAACTTCTTTATCTGCCAGCTGAATCGCGCGTTTCAGTGCTGCGGGTACTTCGGGGCGTTTTTTCTTGGCGATACGATGTCCTTCCCAATAGGAGTCGTCTTTGAACTTGGCGAATGTTAACGCCTCTTTGGAATGGGTAGGTTTCGGGAAAGACCAGTGAGCGTCCAGATCACTTCTAAATCCAACAATAGCCACACGATGGCGCTGCTGTGGAACACCGTAATCGGCGGCGTTCACGAGCCTGAACACTACATTATACTCAAGGCCCTTGTCTCCGCTTGATGTGTGGTATTCCTCTAACAGCTTTAAATGCTCTATCCAGTCCATGCCACTATGAGCCATTACTTCGGGATGGGAGAGTTGAAGCAATATATAATTGAAATAGGAACTGAACGACTTGCGAAGCAACCCCTTCACATTCTCAAAAATAAACCCGCGTGGCCGCAGCTCACGCACCGCCCGCACTGCTTCGGGAAACATATCGCGAGTATCGTTGTGCGCTTTGTGCCTGCCGCCGAGAGAAAACGGCTGACAAGGCGGCCCTCCGGTGACAAATTGAATGTCCAGCCCATAATCCGAATAACGAACGAGGCGCACATCGGTTTGGACGACATTCCAGTTAGCGATACCGCTAAATTTGTTTCCTATATTCGCTTTTATATTGTCGCAGGAATCTTTATCCCACTCCAAGAGCGCGGCAGGTAAAAACCCAGCTTGATGCAATCCCAGAGCGAGACCGCCTGCTCCGCAGAATAATTCCATTGAACGAACCACTTGCTTTACCGCCTCCGCATTTACTCTCCTTTTGTAATTTCCATTATATCACAAATATACATGAAATATTTGTCTGTTCAATATTTTTCAGAAGTGGTATAATGACGAAAAAAATGCGAAAGAGGATCATTGTGAACATAACGAACGATGTATTGGAACGCTTCATTCGCTACGCCCGTATTGATACGCAGTCCGCCGCCGAATCCGACACCTATCCGTCCACAAAAAAACAACTCGACCTGCTGAAACTGCTGTATGACGAATGTAACAAAATGGGACTGGCCATGGCGAAGCTTGATTCCTATGGATATGTAACGGCGACCCTTCCGTCCAATGTCGATCACGACGTTCCCACCATTGGCTTTTTAGCGCATGTAGACACCTCGCCCGCCGCAAGCGGCGCTAACGTTAAACCAAAAATAACGTCCAACTATGCCGGCGGAGACATTGTACTAGGCAAAAACGCGGACGGCGCAACACTGACGTTAAGCCCGAAAGAGTTCCCCGCGCTCAATAACTTCATTGGCAAAGACATCGTTACCGCTTCTGGCGACACCTTGCTGGGCGCTGACGACAAGGCCGGGGTGGCCGAGATAATGACGGCTATGCAATATCTTATCAATCACCCAGAGATAAAACACGGGCGCGTACGCATAGCCTTTACGCCCGATGAAGAGATGGGAGGCGGCGTCGATCACTTTAATGTGGAAGAGTTCGACGCGGCATACGCCTACACGCTGGACGGCGGCGAAGAGGGCAGTCTGGAAGCGGAATGTTTTAACGCGGTAGGGGCCGTTGTAAAAATAACGGGCAAGAGCGTGCACCCTGGAACGGCGAAAGGCGTAATGATTAACGCCGTTAGCATCGCGGCGCGCTTTCTTGAGACGCTGCCCGCCGATGAACAGCCGGAAACGACCGAGCATCGCGAAGGTTTCTATTTCGCCTCAGATATAAAAGGCAATGCCGAAAGTGTGGTCATTCATGTCATTTTGCGCGATTTTGACAAAAACCTGCTGCAAGCGCGCAAGGATTTTATCAACAGGATCGCGGCGGATTTGAATGAACAGTACCCCGGCGCTGTGGCAGTAGAACTTCATGATCAATATCCCAATATGAAAGAGATAATAGACCAGCGCCCAGAGATATTGGAAATAGCGCGGTTAGCCATGCGTCAGGTGGGGATAATCCCCATAGAGCGCCCCATTCGCGGCGGAACGGATGGCAGCAGGCTTAGTTTTATGGGCTTGCCCTGCCCCAATATTTTTACGGGCGGGGGCAACTACCACGGCCCGTATGAGTATTGCGTAACGCAAATAATGGAAAAAGCGGTTAACGTGATTATAAACATTTGTCAATTGGCGGCTGATAAATAATAATAATAATAAATAACAAACTATAAGAATTGCGGATCATAGCGGGAGGGAGTGAATATTTTTTGAGTGTTTTCGATACTTTGCAAGAACGGGGCATTATAAAACAAGCCAGCGATTTTAACGCCGCGCGCGAATTGTTGGCAAACGAAACAGTCACCTTTTACAGCGGGTTTGACCCCACGGCGGACTCTCTTACGGCGGGGCACTTTGTGCCTCTTATGGCGATGGCCCATTTGCAGCGGGCGGGGCATAAACCCATCGCGCTGATCGGCGGCGGCACAGCTTTTGTTGGCGACACAACCGATCGCAGCGACATGCGCCCCATGATGTCGCGCGAAACAATAGAATATAATGTCGCGTGCATAAAGAAACAGCTAGCGAAGTTTTTGGACTTCGAAAGTCCCGACAATGGCGCGATCATGGTAGATAATGCCGACTGGCTGCTGCAACTTCAGTACATCCCATTCATACGCGAATACGGGGTACATTTTAGTGTTAACAAAATGCTCACGGCGGATGTATACCGGCGCAGATTCGAAACGGGTCTCACGTTTTTTGAGTTCAACTATCAAATAATGCAAGCATATGACTATCTGGAACTCTTTCGCCGTTACGGTTGCAAACTGCAAATAGGCGGAGACGATCAATGGAGCAACATTCTCGCGGGTGTGGATCTAATACGCCGCGCCACGCGTGAAAGTGTCGAGTGCCTCACCATTCGTCTGCTCCTGACCAGCGGCGGCAAAAAAATGGGCAAAACTCAAGCCGGAGCGGTATGGCTTGATCCAAACAAGACGTCGCCGCATGAATTTTACCAGTATTGGCGCAACGTTGACGACGCTGATGTTATCGAAACCCTCAAGCTCCTTACCTTTGTCCCCATGAATGAGATAAACGATATGTCTATGTTAACGGGAAGTGAGTTAAACAAAGCGAAAGAATTGCTGGCGTTTGAGGTAACAAAACTTGTGCATGGCCAAAGCGAGGCAATAGCCGCTCAAGAGACGGCGCGATCCCTTTTCGGCGGCGGTGTCGGCGATTCTTCCATTCCCGCGACGACTATAGGCCAGTGGGAGTTGAACGGTATGAATATTATAGGGCTGTTGGAGAGGGCAAAACTTATCGCCTCGCGCGGCGAGGGGCGCAGGCTTATTCAGCAAGGCGGGCTAAGGGTAAACGATGTAAAGGTAGATAGCCACGAACTTTTAATTACGCCCGATCATTTTATCAATGGCAAACTGCTTATACAAAAGGGGAAAAAAGTATTCCATAAGGTGGTAATAGAGTAATCGTATATACAAACGCACAATTTTGCAAAATAATATTAATGTTTTTATGCTCGTAGAGTGCCTGACTGGCAATTACGAATGACTTTTTTACGCTAAACGTACGTTTTCACAAAAGGATTGCGCCTTCGTAGGGGGCGCGCCCGTGGGCCTTTCCAAGCCTCACCGATACTGGGTAGCGGGGCGGTTGTAGGGTGCGTGCGGGCGCTGCGCACTCATATCAAATTTAGAAAACGCACGTTTAGACTTTATTAATGCGCGGGGGTGGGTTAATGCCAGTTGATTCGCAAGATAAAAATAAAAAAACACCGATTAACGTTACCGCACTTTTAGTCCATACACTGCTTAAAATTTTGATTGTAGTTATCCTAACCGTGTCTCTCACAGCGACCGCCATGGGTTTTGTTTCTTATAACTCCATACGCGCCATGCGCGCCCTTGTAGATATGGAGAGTATATATCCCAATATACTAATAAATGGCGTCGATGTTGGCAATCTTGGCAAAAGCGAGGCCGCCCGAAAGGTACGGGCCGCGTTTAAACGTGATTTGGACACTAAAGCCATTGGCGTGCGTATCAACGACATAGAATATTACTATAAATTCGAAGAATTTGGCGCTTCATATGACTTTTCGGCAGCGGTTGAACAGGCGTACAACTACGGACGCGACGGTACGCTAGAGCAGCGCTACGACATCATAACGGCTTTAAGCGAGACACCCTACAATATTACATATGAGCCGCTATATACCTATGACGACTCAACGGTGGAAGAAAAGCTATCCATATTGGCGGAGCAGGCGTATGTTGCGCCTGTTAACGCGATTATTGAGCGCGCAAACGGCACGTTTGTTATTACGAAGGAGGTTTCGGGCAAAGCTTTAGATGTTGTCAACACGGCGGAGTCCGTAAAGAATCTTTTGGCTGCGGATACACAGGGTGTTACCGATGCTTTCATGACAGTTTTGGAAGCCCCCGTCAAAGAATCGGACGTGGCCAAAGCCACAAGCCTTATAGGCACGTTTCACACCTCGTTTACACCCGGCGCTACAGGCCGTAATACAAATATAAGAAATGCTGCGGGCAAGATAAATGACAGCTCCATTCAACCCGGCGAGGTGTTTTCCACCAATGCCGCTCTTGGCGACCAAACTATTGCCAATGGCTATGCCGTGGCCCCTGTCATTATTGGCAACAAAACAGAAGACGGGGTTGGGGGCGGCGTGTGCCAGGTAAGCAGCACTTTGTATAACGCGGTTCTTTACGCGGAATTGGAGGTAGTCGAGCGCACAAACCACTCGCTAAAGGTCGGATACCTGGACTACGGTTTTGATGCCACGCTTGCGGGCGATTATCTGGATCTCAAGTTTCGCAATAACACAAGTCTTCCGATTTTTTTAGAATGTTACACAGATGGCGGGCGCTTAACAGTTAACATATATGGCGAAGAGATTCACGATACGGGCCGCGCATTACGGTTTTATAACGAATTGATAGAAACCATACGCCCCGGAGCCGATATTATTACCTATGACAGGAGTTTGTCGCAGGGCACGCGCATCGTGTCGTCATCCGCTAAAACCGGGTTAAAATACGCGTTGTATAAAACGGTGTATCAAGACGGGGTCGAAATAAGCAACGGGCAGATAAATGTCAGCCGCTACAAGGCGGTTCCAGCGCAGGTTCGTGTCGGCTCCAGACCGGTTGCGCCCGAGCCTGATCCGGCAGTTGCCGATCCGGCAGACCCAGTGGATTACGAGACCGAACAATAGGCTCGTTGATCTCGTAGGGGCGCGCAGTGCGCGCCCGCAGGCATCTATACGCCTCGTCGATATCGGGTGACTCGGTGGTGATATTCGGTGATGGAGGTTAGGTTGAAGAACGCTCTTTTGATAAAATACGGTGAGATCGCTCTGCGTGGCGACAACAGGCACATTTATGAAAAATACCTGGCCAAGGCCGTTCGCCTAAGGTTGAAAAGTTTTGACGGGCTTACTGTCTCACGCGAGCACGGTAGATTTTTGGTAGAAAGCGATAGCAATGACTTCGATTTTACACAGCTAATCCCATACTTGACTAAAGTGTTTGGCCTCATCGGGCTGTCGCCGTGCATTATGACATTAGACAGATCCATAGACGCGCTGTGCGAGTGCTCAATAGAATGTATGCGTCGCCTCGTTCCTGAAAACCGCCCGTTTACCTTCAAAGTAAAAACGCGGCGCGCTGACAAAAAATATCCTACGCATTCACAGCCCGTATCGGCTGCTATTGGAGACAGAATTATAGGCAGTTTTCCCAATGCCACCGTTGATGTTCACAACCCGGAAATCCTGCTAAACGTCGAGATACGTTACCACGCCTATGTATACGTTGACACAATCAAATTGCCTGGGGGCTTGCCTTATGGCACCGGCGGGCGGGGTATGCTTCTGTTAAGCGGCGGCATCGACAGCCCGGTCGCCGGTTTTTTGATGGCGCGGCGGGGGGTTCGCATCTTCGCGGTCTATTTTCACTCCCCGCCGTACACATCCGAACGCGCGCGCGACAAGGTTGAGGATATCGCCAAGGCGCTGTCAGAGTACCTGCTGGACATTCGCCTTTATGTCGTGCCGTTCACCGATGTTCAACTATGTGTATATAGCCAATGCCCGCCCCCAAAACTTACTATATTGCTTAAACGCGCAATGCTGACAATAGCGGAAACAATCGCGCAAAAAGAAAATTGCCAGTGCCTTATCACTGGTGACAGTGTGGGGCAGGTGGCAAGTCAAACATTGCAAAGTATGGCGGCGGCGCAATCGGGGCGCTTATTGCCGATTATCCGACCCCTAGCGGGCATGGATAAACAGCAAATTATAAATATGGCGCAGGAGATTGGCACATTCGACATATCCATACGGCCATATGAAGATTGCTGCACCGTATTTGTGCCCGAGCACCCGGAAACCAAGCCCGTTGTTAGCGCCGTAGACGCAGCCTGGCGCAGGTTGCCTGGCATTGAAGAACTGATCTTGTCGGCTGTGGAAGCCGCAGAGATTGTGGATATTGGTTAGTTATTAGAGAAATTCCAACCGACCCACAAACGGCAAATTTCTATAGCGTTGCGAGTAGTCCAGACCATAGCCAACAACAAACTCATTGGGTATCACAAACCCGGTGTAGTCGGCGGCTATGCCTGGCACCTCCCGTCTTTCTACTTTATCCAGCAACGCGCATATCTTAAATGACGCGGGGCGTTGCGCCAGCAAATGCTCTTTAAGCCTAGACAGCGTTCGCCCTGTGTCGATTATGTCTTCTACCAGAATGACATGCTTGCCCGTTATCTCCGCGTCTAAATCACGCTCTATTTTGACCACCCCGCTGGATGTTGACGAGTTTCCATAGCTGCTTATATCCATAAATTCGAACGCGCAAGGCAGTTTTATCTGCCTCGCGAGATCCACCATAAAGATAACCCCGCCCTTAAGAATGCAAATAAGGGTGAGTTGCGTCCCGGCGTAATCTTGCGTAATTTTTTCAGCGATCTCCTTTATCTTTGCCTTGATATCCTCTTCTCCAATCAACACGTGCACGCGCTCGCTCATACTCAATTAGTCCTCCCACAAGTGTATATATGACATCTCGCCGCCTACGGGCAAATAGTCCACTCCAATGGGGCCGCGTTCATCCAGCACACATATAACCTCGCTGCCGCGAGAGAGCAAACAGATTGTGTCACGCAGGTATCGAGGCGTTTTGTTATTGATAAAGTAATCCTTTATCTTAACGCGCCCAACATTCTTTAGGCGGATAAAATCGCCCGGTCGTCGGTTACGCAAAAGCAGAACGCCAGAGCTATCATAGCAGAAAGCTACAGTTTTCGCAACCTTTGGCCGCGCCAAAACCGCCTGTTTTGTCAACAACACATGCTTTCCTGTCTCTCGCGCGTATAAAGCCTTGTCTTCTTCCAGCGCATACGCAAAGGCGCCCGTGTCAGACTTATCATATATGTGGAGCAGTTGATGATAATGCCCCGCCGTAACGCCGTTTACGACTAACTCTACGCCGCTTTGCGCGTACACAAGTTCGACGATCTGGTCAATGTGTTTACAGTATATATCAACCAGAGTCCAGCGGGACAAAGCCTTGCGGATCACTCTTCTAATCAGCGCGGGGTGCGCGTCTTTCAACGTGTCAATGCGGAGAGACACCCCGGTATCATCATCTGCCAGCGCTTTATAAAACAGTTTGTCCGCCTCGCGCGAGAGGAAGTCTTCTTCGTCAGCGCACAGGCGCGAGAGAGCCTCCAACTTTTGTTCCATGCTTATACCCAACGATTTATTAACATAGGGGAATACCTCATTGCGAATTACATTGCGAATGTAGTTAGGCGACGCGTTGGTTTTGTCGTTGACGAACGATTGATCTATGGCCCGAAGATATTCTTCTATCTCTTCCCGGCTCGTGTTGAGCAATGGGCGAATTATGTCGCCGCGCACGGGAGCGATTCCGGCAAGGCCATAGATTCCTGTGCCCCGCGAAAGCCTCATAAATATCGTTTCGGCGTTATCGTGGCGGTTGTGGGCCAGGGCCGCCTTATTGGCTCCAAAAGATTTTGCCGCAGCGTCAAAGCATTCATAACGCGCCGCGCGGCCCGCCTCTTCTGTGCCTTTGCCGCGTTGTCGAGCCATTTCCGCCACCGGCGCGCGGTAAGCGATAAACTGTATGGACAACCGATTGCAAAGGTCGGCGCAAAACTCCTCGTCAGCGTCGGCATCCGCTCCACGCAGCCCATGGTTTATGTGCGCGGCGCAAACAGTTATGCCCAACGCGCCGGCGTTGTTCACCAGCCAGCGTAGCAGGCAAACCGAATCCGCCCCGCCGGATAGGCCGACCAACACTTTGTCTCCCTGGCTCATCATATGATATTTTTGTACCGTATCCCAAACGGAACGCAACATGGCGCATCGTCCCCATCTATGTAAATGAGCTGCGCAAACTTTGATCGAATATTTTATTTGTTTGCGACAGCCGTTGTTAATTATTCTTCCAACGCTTTTTGATGAAATTCCTTTAGCCTTTTAAGGGCTTTACCATGAACGCTGCCAGCGGGGTATTTGCCTTTGTCGTTCTTATTGCCCGCAGGTATGCCAGTCAGCAGTTCTATTCCTTCGTCTATGTGATCAATCGCGTAAATGAAAAATTTACCTTGGCGCACGGCGTCAATCACTTCATCTTTCAACATAAGGTCTCTTACATTTTGCCGGGGAATGATCACGCCATGCTTCCCATTAAGACCTCTTTTTTCGCATAAATTATAAAAGCCCTCTATTTTGTACGTCACGCCCCCTATGGGTTGTATTTCACCACGCTGATTCATCGATCCGGTAACGGCCAAATCTTGATGGATGGGCAGCCCAGACAGACTGCTTAGCACCGCGTACAGCTCTGTGCTGCTCGCGCTGTCTCCATCAATGCCATTATAGTTTTGCTCAAAGCATATGCGGCAAGACAAAGACAAGGGAAAATCTTGCGCGTAGGTTTGACCCAAATAGCCAATAAGCACCTGCATACCTTTTTCATGTATATTGCCGCTCATCTCCGCCTCTTTTTCGATATTAACAATGCCCGCCTTACCTACATAGGTAGTCGCGGTTATGCGCATCGGTTGAGCGAACGCGTAATCTCCCGTGTCCAGTATGGCCAAACCGTTAAGCTGGCCCACCTTGCTTCCATTTGTGTCTATAAGGATAAAACCATCGTCGATCATATCATTCAGCTTTTCTTCGTATATGTTAAGCCTATAGGTTTGCATATCTATCGCTTTACGCATGTGCGCGCCAGTCACAAACTCCGCGCCGTCGTTTCTTGCCCACGTAACAGCTTCGACCAAAATCTCTGTCAGTTTATTAAACCTTACGCTCAATCTATCTTGGCGTTCCGCTATTCTCGCGCTTTCTTCTATAGCGGCGGCGCAGGCTTCGGCGGTAAATTCCGGCGTATTTTCCCGGCGCACAAATAATTTTATAAACCTGCATACAGAGTTGATATTGTCGTTGGTCATTTTCATTTCATAATCAAAATCGGCGCGTATTTTGAACAGCTTTTGAAAGCTCTCGTCATACTCGTATAAAAGATCGTATAGATGGTCTGATCCCACAAGAATGATCTTAAGGTTCATACTAACGGGTTGCGGCTTTATTCCGCTAACCGCCACGCCGGTAGTATATTCGCGCATTGGCTCGGTCACAATCTCTCCCGTTATCAGCGCCCGACGCAGAGTTTCCCACGAGTGATAATTGCCAAGCAAGTCATGCGCCTGCAAGATAAGATACCCGCCGTTCGCCTTGTGCAGCAAGCCAGGTTTTATTTTCATGTAGTCGGTAATAAAATTACCAAACTCGTTGTCATACTCTATTTCGCCTACAAGGTTCGCGTAAGTCGGGTTAAAATCTACAACCACTGGCGCGCCGTTAGTTTGCGAGTTGTCAGCAATGAGATTGATCTTGTACTTACCAAAAACGTCTTCGGGGTTCTTCTTGCCGTACCAAGGCATATAGTTTTGCATTGACTCGTCGTCTTCCGCTTCTTCCGCGACAAAGTCGGCGATGTGATCAAGAATGTCCTCTTTCACGCTTAGCAAATATGCCGTCACCTGATCATAATTTTTATATTCATCCATGATGGCGTTAACATGCCTGCCCACAGCAAAAAGCCCAACGGCGTATTCCATTTCTTCTACCTCGCGGCGAGTCTCTCGCTCAAACTCGCGTATCTGGCGCATGGCATCCGCCGCTTTTCGCTGAATCTTCTCGCTTTCCACCGTTATCTCATCTTTTTGTTCTTGACCGAGGGCGTCGAATTGCTCTTCGTTAATCACTTCGCCGTTGATCACAGGCATGAAGTATATGCCGCTGTTAGTGTTCTTTACCGCAAAATTTTGCTTTTGCGCCTCTTCTGATATGGCGTGTATCACTTCGTCTCTCTGCTCGGTATATACACGCATAAGATCAGATTTTTGATTTTCGAACTCTTTGTTTCCGTAAAGCACCGGCAATTCGTTTAGCAAGCGATTAACCAACTCATCCATTTGGTCTCTCAATTGCTTGCCCCTGCCAGCGGGTAATTCCAAGACTTGGGGACATTTGGGATTTTCAAAATTGCATACATAGCAAAGATCTGGCGGCGTCGCCTCCATGCTGGCGCGCTCTTTCGCGAACGCCTCCGCGTATGTGGCCCGTCCTGTGCCTGGAAGGCCGCAGATATATATATTATAGCCTTTGTTCTTCACACCAAGCCCAAAGCGCAGAGCATTTGCGGCGCGCTCTTGCCCGATTATGCCATCCGCCTCGCTCAGCTCGGCAGTCGTGCTAAACTCCAGCCTCTCGGGATCTATTTTTCGTTTAAGTTCAGTCCAATCCAATGTCCTCATACACACCTCAAATATACCCACATGATAATTGCGTCCTCGCCGGTCTCATAATATCCTTTGCGAATACCTTCGGGTTTAAAGCCCAGTTTGGTATATAGTCGCTGCGCGTTGCGATTGTTAATAGATACTTCGAGCGTAAGCCCCATCATTTCTCGTTGCCGGGCTGTACGTATCAAACGGTTTATTAAAGAAGTGCCGATTCCTTGTCCGCGCGCATCATCACGAACCGCTATATTTGCTATTTGCCCCTCGTTAACGATGTGCCACATACCGGCATACCCCAGTACGGACTTATCGGTAATGTTTTCAGCGACAAAGTATACCGTATAGTCGTGTCGTAATTCATTATCAAACATTTCCGCCGACCAGGGAATCGGAAAGGTATCTTGCTCTATCTGCGCAACCTCGGGAATATGTTTTTTTGTCATGGGTACAATGGAATAAATCACAACGAAACACCGCGTTCGCGCTCAGCTTGTGATTGCCTTAAATAAAATGGTTTAAACTCATGGGGGTGTATCTTGCGCTCCTCATAGTAGTCAAGCCCCAGAAGCGCGACAGATGCGGCGCGTTGCAGCAACATATGCGGCGGCGCCACAGAGAAGTTTTGCAACCCAATATCTCGCGCCGCGTTAACGGCCAGGTGAGCGCCGTCGCCTATAAATACGACGGGCCTTTTTAGTTGAGCAAGCATACCGACGATCGTTCGCGCATCGTCCGCCATGCAAGCAGTCAATGGCTTTAGCTTGAACCGACCGTCTATAGCCGCCCATTCGTAAAACGAGGTGTAAACTTGCCCGCGCCGAGCATCCATAAGCGGCGCGATTAGCGCGTTAATATCATAAACATTGTATGCTAAAGCGTCAAGAGTAGGAACAGGTACAACAGCAATATCGAGCGCGAACGCAATGGATTTTGCTGTAGCGGCGCCTATGCGCAGCCCGGTAAACGATCCCGGCCCGGCGGAGCAAGCCACGCAACCGATATCGCTTATATCCACTTGAGCGATCTCACACATTTTCTGCATCATGGGCATAAGTTTAACCGAGTGATTGGATGAAGTTTTGATATATGTTTCCATTATCAATTGATCTGTAACTCCTGGCTGCGAGTCTTCGGCACAGGGCCGGGTAATAGCCAGCGCACACCCCGCGCTTTGGCCTGTTGTCTCTATGGAAAGGCAAATCATTTAATATCCTCCGGGAATTTATATATTGCTCATTAATAGGCAAGGATTATTAAGCCTACCAAAAACCGCCTGGACACTTTTAGTGTCCCGGCTATCTGATCGTTATAACACGATAATCATATGATTGTTCTGCATTTTTTTGTATCGTTATCCACACAGCGTGTGGTGGTATCAATGCTTTAATTATTTCCGCCCATTCTATCAGGCAGACACCCTGGCCATAAAAATATTCGTCGTAGCCAGTGTCATCCATATCTGCGGGATTAAGGCGATACACGTCGAAATGATATAGGGGCAAGCATTGCCCCGGCGATTCTTGTCCGCTCGCCGCGTTATAGACGTTGATGATGGTAAACGTGGGGCTGACAATTTCATCGACGACGCCCAGGCCCGCGCCAAAACCTTTGGCAAACACGGTCTTCCCCGCGCCAAGGTCGCCTGTTAAGCAAAATATGTCGCCTTTTTTAGCGTCTTGAGCAACCTTACGCCCACATTCATAGGTGTCCGCCGTGCTGAAACTCTCATACCTCATGGTTTTTCTCCTTTAAATCCTACGTGAACTCTTATCGCTCATAAAATCATCTAGCGGAGTTTAGACCCCTTGTACCACCTCCAATGTCTAATAATCACCATATTTCAGAAACATGATATATATTATTGACAAAGATAATCTGTTGGCGTTGGCGAAGCTAATCGTTTCCACTTTGTTATACTGCATTTGGAAGCCAATTGCAACATCTGTTTGTGTGTTGCCGTCGACAGTGTCGGCGCTCTGCGCGGGCAATCTTAACCTCTTGATAGACACAAAAGGCTCTTTGAGGTAAAATAAAACAGCGCAAACCACCTTATCAAGTTTTTAAGCGAAAGGAATATGCCTACTTGTCTTATATACGATTAACCATAGACGGCCTGACAATGGAAGTACCGCCAAACACGACCATTCTGCAAGCTGCGAGACAGCACTCAATTGACATACCTACGCTATGCTATGACGAAAGAGTCTCGCCGCACGGGGGTTGCGGCATGTGCCTGGTCGAGATCGAAGGGATTAAAAAGTTGCTGCGTTCTTGTGCGACACTTGTTACCGATGGAATGGTAATTAATACCAGGAGCGATCGCGTCGTCCACAGCCGCAAAACGACACTGGAACTGCTACTAAGCGAGCATACCGGCGATTGTAAACCGCCCTGTACCCTTGCCTGCCCGGCCCAAACAGATTGCCAGAGCTATGTTGGCCTTATCGCCGTTGGCGACTACGCAACGGCATTGAATGTGATAAGGGATAAGATTCCCCTGCCCGCCTCCATAGGACGCGTATGTCCGCACCCATGCGAGAAAAAATGCCGCCGCGCGCTTGTGGAAGAGCCTATTGCCATCTGCGAGCTTAAGCGGTTCGCGGCGGACTACGCGAACGTCACAGGCGGCACGACAGGACCGTCGCCAAGCGCGAAAGCGGGTTATCATTCTGGCGCATTGGACAAGGCCGCTATAAATAAGACTGACCCATCTGCCACAGTCAGGATGAATAAAGGCAAACATGTCGCCATTGTTGGTGGCGGACCAGGCGGACTTAGCGCGGCATACTATTTGCGGCTTTTTGGTCATGACGTGACAATATTTGAGGCAATGGATAAACCGGGCGGGATGTTGCGTTATGGCATACCCGAGTACCGCTTGCCCAAACATGTGCTGGACGCGGAAATAAACGAGATATTCCAACTGGGCGTTACCATTATGTGTAACACGAAATTGGGACGAGACATATCGCTGGATGATCTTCAATGTCGCTATGACGCGGTGCTGCTTGCGGTAGGAGCGTGGGCGTCGTCTGCGCTTCGCTGCCCCGGCGAAGAACTGGAGAATGTGGTCGGTGGGCTGGATTTTCTGCGAGAGGTAAATATAGAGGATACATCGTTGTCAGGGAAAAAGGTCGCCATAATAGGAGGCGGCAACACGGCAATGGACGCGTGCCGCACGGCTGTTAGGCTGGGCGCGCAAAAGGTTTACAACATCTATCGGCGCACACGCAAAGAAATGCCAGCGGAGCAATTGGAAATAGACGAAGCGGAAGAAGAGGGCGTAGAATTTAAGAATCTGGCTAACCCCATTGAGATAATCGGCAAAGACGGAGCCGTTACCGCTCTGCGATTGCAAATTATGCGATTGGGCGAGCCAGACGCCAGTGGCCGCAGGAGTCCTGTCGCTATTCCCGGAGCGGAAGAAGCGCTGGATGTGGACTATGTAATCATAGCCATAGGGCAAAAAACAGATACCTATGGGTTGGGGCAGATAGATTTGACCAAGTGGGGGACAATCGCGGCGAATGAGGTCACATGTCAAACTGGTTTGCCGGGGGTTTTTGCTGTGGGCGATGCGACTAACAAGGGCGCGGATATCGCCATTGCCGCCATTGCCGAGGCAAAACAAGCCGCTATAATGATAGATAAATATTTGAATGCGCAAGAGTTGACCGCTGTTACGCCATACTTGGTAAAGGACGACAAAACCGAGGGAGATTTTTTTGATCAGCGGCGCGTGCCACGCATACGTACCGCCGTTCGCCCGGCTAAAGAACGTAAGGCCGATTTTGGAGAAGTCGCGCATGGCTACAGTGAAGATCAGGCGCGCCGCGAGGCCCAGCGCTGTTTGGAATGTGGCTGCTTGGACTATCACGAGTGCAAGCTCATAGCCTACGCCAATGAGTATGACGTACACCCGGAGCATCTGTTCGGCCACAAGATTCATCACGAATTTAATAATACCCACCCTGTTATACATTATACGCCGGACAAGTGCGTGCTGTGCGGACTATGCGTGCGCGTGTGCGACGAGGTGGAAGGGAAAGCCGCGCTGGGGATGGTCAACCGGGGGTTCGATACGGTTGTAAAGCCCGCCATGGATTTTCCGCTATGCGAAACGACTTGCGATAGCTGCGGCAAATGCGCAGAAGTGTGCCCCACGGGGGCGTTGCTTAAAACGGAGGTATTCAAGGCTTGCGGGAGGCAGCCCGCTTTGGTGTAAAGAATTCCGGGTGAAGAATTCTGGGTGAAGAATTTTGGCAAAATAGGGGAAACGGTTGAGTTCCCCCTATTTGCTTGTATTTTTTGAAAATGCTCAAATTTGGGTATCAAGTCAGACGGCGGATGGCGGATACATCTGCGGTACGTTTTTTCATATCTTTATACTAACGAACGGAAAGATTTACCAAAACCACACCACCCCGCCGCCTGCGGCGGCACCCCTCCACAGGAGGGGAATTTCTGGGTTTGCATTTCGAGCTTGGCAAACCTTTTCATTCGTGAGTATAATCAAACGACACACTTACAGAGGATAGATTTTGAGCGCTTGCGCAGTAATTCACCATATACCAACAGTAATCACCAGTTTCTGGCGCAAAAAAGCTAAATTCCATACCGGGAGTGACTTTACCGCAATACACATAGTCAGAAAACCTGCCGTTGTGATAATACCCAATTCCCATAATCTCCCCGTTTTCCTTGTCGCTGTACTCTGCGGACAAATCAATGTCTATCGTTATTGGCATGATCTGATTTGCCTTTAGATTCCAGCCGTTTCCATCATCATTCGCGAGTAGGATTCCATTTCCATTCTCTAAAGAAACATTTGTTATACTTCCGTTTTTTGTCGCAAGTTTATAAACCTCGTGAGCCAGCAATTCGGTTTCGTCCGGGTATAGTATTTCGATAACTTCGTCGTTATCTCTCAAAAAGTGAAAATTTTTATATCCTGTTTCCCGTATATCCGTACCGTTCGCGGCAGCGCCAAAGGCAAAAGTGGCGCCGGTTATGAGTGTAAATAGTAAAGTGAGGCACACAACGATTAACCCCGCTCTTTTTCTTCGGGTGTCCATGATCGAGAAAATACGATTTTTCATTCCATTTTTGCCCCCATAAAGATTAGTTGACAACGCCGTGCGAAGCCTTGCTCCGTTTCTTACAACGCCGATTATCGTTTCGCCGTATTGTTTGCGCTTGTGAAAATCAGCGTCGAGCAAAACCAGCGCGTCGCAGGCGATTTCACATTGCGCCGCCGCCGCTTTTGCCATAAGGTAAACCGCCGGATTAAACCAATGAAGTATGGTCGCCATCAAAATCAGCGACTTGCCCCAAAGGTCGCCCCTCTGGAAATGAACCAGCTCATGCTTTAAAACAAAGTATAATTCATCGCCCGTTATTTTGACGGGCGGCAGTAAAATGACAGGGTGGAAAAATCCTATGAGCATGGGACTTGTTATGCTCTGGCACACGTTCAGCTTAATACGCGCTCTAATTCCCATTTCGGATTTCAAGCCGTCCAAAAGCCTCAAACTCTCTGTATCTGTTACGGGTTCGCTCCATCGACGCGCCATTTTCATAAAGCGCCCATGTTGCAGAACATGATACGCCGCGATACCCACTACGCCCAAAATCCAGATCGCCGCAAGTATGGTCAGTACGGGGATTGTTAGTGGAGTATTCACAATGCCGCCCGCAGCAGTCATACCAGTCATGGGCGGTATTGGTACTGCGTTGGCAATTGGCCATACGGGCGCGCCGGGCATGTTCGCCGATTGAGAGGGAAGAAACGGAAGAAATGGCAGTTCAATCCGAGGGCGAAAAGGGAACGCCCATCCCGCCGCAATAGCCAGCCAAGCCCCATATCGCCACTTCGCGTCGTATCGTTTTGACAAGAGCGGCGTGAGAGCGGCATACACAAGCGAGATTAGCGACATGGAAACGGCGCATTGAAAAATGGAGGGCAGAAAACCGCTCATATCAACCCCTCTTTTCTTTCAGCCACTTTTCCAGTTGTTCAATGTCGTCGGCGTTTATTTTGTTTCCGTTATACAGCGAGGCGACCAGACTGGAAAAAGAGTTTTCGTGAAAACGTTTTATAAAGCCCCCCGTCTCAAATTTCAGATAGTCCTCTCTGTCAACAAGCGGAAAGTAGGCGCGTTCCTTCCCGTTTTTTTCGGTTCGGAGAAAGCCGCGTTCCACCAAACGCAGCATGAGGGAAATAACAGTCTGCGCTTTCCATTCTCTTTCATTCCCAAGCTGCCGCATAATGATGTTGGTAGTTATGGGCGGTTCGTTCGCCCACACGACTTTCATGATGTCAAATTCCGCGTCGGGTAGTTTTTTCATTGCCCTCATAATATCGCCTCCCCATAAGTTTAAGACGGCCGTCTATAATCATATTCTACACCAGTCTAAAACTGATGTCAATGATTTTTTCATAAAATTCGGCATTGATTGTCACGGGCGCGATCTTGCGGTATAATGCCATGCAGTAGGATATACTAACGAACGGAAAGATTTACCAAAACCACACCACACCACCCCGCCGCCTGCGGCGGCACCCCTCCACAGGCTATGCTTGACCCATAAGTCCTTAAATCCTTGAAATACTGGGTTTTAGGATAATGTTTCATAACAGCGTGTTGTGTCGGAAACGCCACATTTCCAAGGCTCTCGTAGCTTTGCAAAA
>JAISGK010000007.1 GCA_031263155.1 Clostridiales bacterium | reverse complement strand
TATCCCCCTGGTCTAATATAACACAACCGGCTGGACATTCAAACAAATGATGTTTTTTCTGCGTCTTTTTTATCCGCTCAGTTTTTTCGACGGCGTTCTATCAGTGTGGATTTAGCCTGTTAGCCCATAAGGTGCATTTCCCAGTGTCATCGGCCCAAAAGCGTATATATATGTTAAGTCAGCTCAAGAATATAGGTACAAGCTATAACATTAAAAATGTATATAAAATAAAAGGCAACTTTGATGTAAAAAAAGCGGAAGAGTGTTTCAAAGAGCTGATACAAAGACATGAATCGCTGCGGTCTTATTTCGGAATAGTTGATGGAGAGATCATGCAATTCGTTGAAGATTATATAAGTTTTTCAATATTTTATTCAGAGATATACTCTATGTCAGATGGTGAGACAGTCAAAAACTTCTCTTGCGAATTTGATTTAGGTTGCGCACCCTTATTAAGGGTTGGTGTGTGGAAGCAAGGCGTGAATGATTATCTTTTGGTATTTGATATACATCATCTCATAAGTGACGGTGAATCGAACAGGTTATTGTGGTATGAGTTTTCAAAGCTGTATAGGAATGAGTCCATGGAAATACCTACTTTTCAATTTAGAGATTGCATTTCAATCCATGATAAAATGCTAACCGTAGACCGAATGATAAGACAGGAAAACTATTGGTTAGAGACTTTTAAAGATGATATACCGAAACTAAATCTAATTACAGATAAATCTCGCCCTCCTGTGCAAACATTTGCGGGTAGGAAAACCTTTTTCACTATCGACAAGGCATTATTGGATAAAATAAAGAAATTTACAAATGAAAATGGCATGACTCTTTATGTAGTCATGTTTAGTTGCTTTAACATACTGTTAGCAAAGCACGCTGGCCAAGAGCAAATAGTTGTAGGCGCTCCCCTTACTGGACGAAACTATGAGGGTTCTGAAAAAGCCATTGGTATGTTTGTAAATACAGTGGCTATACTCTGTGCGCCTCAAAATAACGTAAGTGTGAAGCGCTTCATGGAGTTAGTAAGATCCAATATTATAAAAGCGCTTGATAATCAAGATTATCCCTTCGAGAAACTAGTTGATAAGGTTGTCAACGAACACGATGCTAGTCGTAACCCACTTTTTGATGTGATGTTCGCTTTTAACTATTTTGATAAGTTTGGGTTTAAAATAGAGGGCACCGAAATTCGTCCTTTAAATATAGATTTCGAGATATCACAATTTGACTTATTACTACAAGCAGAAGAGAATGAAAATTCTATAGACATGCACTTTGAGTACAACACCGAGCTGTTCTTTGGCGAAACAATCCAGAGGATGGGAGCACATTTTATACATATACTTGAAGAGGTTATCGAAGATTCTAGTAAACTCATTCAAGACATAAATATGCTCTCCAAAACTGAAATGGACTTGATTCTGAAATCATTCAACAGGTCATATGAAGGTTTTTGCGATGGTACAATTCATGGTACCTTTGAGAAACGTGCGATCGCGAATCCCAAAAAAACAGCATTGGTATTTGACGGTGCCGAAATGAGCTATGAAGAATTGAACCGTAGGTCGGATATAGTAGCCTCTGCCCTATCTGAAAAAGGCATCGGCACAGGTGAAAAGGTAAGCATAATGTTAGAGCGATCGTTTGAGATGGTCATTGGGATACTTGGCATACTAAAATCGGGGGCAGCATACTTACCTATAGATCCAGATTATCCAGAAGCGCGAATTCGTTTCATTATTAGCGATAGTAATTCAAAGGTTATGCTCGTTAATAGTTCTATGGTTCCTAAGGCCAGTAGTTTTGGGATAGATTGTATTTGCCTTAACGAAAACCAGATGTATTTAGAAAACACGCAGATCGTGAAGAGAATATATAATCCTAGGGATTTGGCATATGTGCTTTATACCTCAGGCTCTACAGGTAGACCTAAGGGCGTAATGATTGAGCATCGAAGTGTCGTTAATTTGCTCTCTTGGTTAGAAAAACAATACCCACAGGAAGATAGTGATGCATATCTTCTAAAGACAGCTTATACATTTGATGTTTCTGTTTGTGAGTTGTTTGGATGGTTTTTTGGAACAGGTAGGTTAGTAATACTTAAGCCAAGCGACCATACAAGCCCTAATTCCATAGTGGAAGCTCTACTTAAGTACAATATAACACACATTCAGTTTGTTCCATCAATGTTAGATGCCTTTATTAGTGCTAAGGATATAGGTATGGTTAATAGTGAAAGTAAACTGAAATATGTATTAGTAGCAGGAGAAGTGCTTAGTGAAAATTTGGTGCGCAGATTTTATGATAGAGTAAAAAATGTTCGCCTGGAGAATTTGTATGGCCCTACTGAATGTTGTGTATATTCTACAGCGTATTCAACGAACAAATATAATATAAATAAGAACATTAGCATAGGGAAACCTCTTCCTAATTATAGCATATATATTTTGGATCGAAACAAGATGCTCCAAGGTATAGGGATACCAGGTGAGATTTACATTGCCGGATTCGGCGTGGCTTGTGGCTATATGAATAGAAATGACCTTACTGAAGAAAAGTTCGAAAGCAATCCTTTTTTACCAAAAGACCGAATGTACAGAACAGGGGATTCAGGCAGGTGGCTATCTGACGGAAACATCGAATTCTTAGCTCGTTTAGATGACCAGGTGAAGTTACATGGATACCGCATAGAGCTTAGTGAAATAGAAAACCTTTTATTAGCGCATCCCACTATAAGCGAAGCTGTGGTTTTATTAATAGATGATCTTAGAGGAAATCACCTTTGTGCATATGTCGTTCCAGACAGTGATGTAACTGCTTCTAGTTTACAGAAGTATTTAGCGGAGTTGCTTCCTGCATACATGATTCCGCGAGAATTTGTAAAACTTGGTAACCTGCCATTACTACCAAATGGCAAAATTGATAAAGTATCGCTGCGCAATATGCCAGTGGAAGCACCACTTGGTCATAATCATCTCATGCCCCGTAATTCAGTGGAAGAGGGACTGAGAAATATTTGGATAGGCCTATTAGGAATAGCCGACCTTTTTGTAAATGACAATTTTTTCGAATTAGGAGGAAATTCGCTAAGTTCGATTAAAATGGCACTAGCTATAGAAAAGATTTTTTGTGTCCGTTTATCATTGGATGATATTTTCGCAAATCCAACAATAGAACTTCTAGCTCAACTTGTCGGAATCGACACTCAAGACAACAGTTTAAGCGAAGAACCGATTTCAGCGGATCACGATGACAATAATACGTGGGAGATCAACGAAGATAATGCCAACCTATGCTATATTATATCCTATAGAGCGGTTTGTGAGCAGAATAAAAATGCAGTTCAAAATTTTGATATGATTGATTATTATGTCAGTGGAAAAATTGACGAATGCTTGTCTCTAAAAGCTGTCGATGAAATATATCTTCATGAACTTAAGATGCATCTTTTTAGTCTCTTTTCAAAAGAAGTTAAAGGAAGGCGCAAGATAGTTTCATATTCTGTAGGGGTTACAACAGGGGAGCTTTGCAAAAATGGTTACCTGGAGAAAGGATCCATGCTTTTTGCATCAATTACATTTAGAAAATCTGGTCTTAGTCGCTCATTCGATGAGACAATAAGGCTCCTCTATGAAGAGCAAGGGGTTCTTAGAGCAAGAGTTGAAAAGATGGATGGAGAGTAATGTTTGTAGAATATGACATAGACCCTGATTTCCGGCTGAGCTATATTGATATTTCGGACAGATCCATTGTATTTAGGCGCAAGTTGTTAGACTCAATAGATTTGATGGTGGAAGAGTATGTCCTAAAAGAAGCAAGTCCAACGAAGTCGATGCAATTGTTATTGCTCTTAAAACTGACTAATGATCAGTTTAAGCTTATAATTGGGTTGGATCATATAATATCCGATCCTCAGACTGAGAGAATTTTAAAGAGTTACTTCAGAAGTGAAGTCAACAGCAGGCACATGTTACCATATAAGCATTATATGGAAAATGTGCATACGTTTGACAACATCAGCAAATACAAACTGTACATTGAATCAGAATTTTATACATTATTTAAAAATGCAGTAGAAGACATTTTTTTACGCCATCCTCAATTTTCTGTGGATGTACCTATATTCTTTTCTGGACCAGTTGAAATTTCTATTCTACTCGGTGCGCGATCAGAAATGATAACAGGACAAGTTTTTCTTTACGTATCAAAGATACTGCGCATGCAGTTTGGGGTAATAAATATACCAATAAAAGTAACAAAAAATAATCGTCACTATAGTGACAAGAAAAATTATCATGATACGATTGGCAATTTTGTGGATAGCGCTTATTGCACATTTGACTCACAATATGATGAGGTTGATTATTATAATAGAGTTCACCAAGCTAATTGTAACTTTTTAAACGAAAACGAGATTATAATGAGAGAATTAAACAACGACTACACGGAAGCCAAGAGACTATACCGGATGTCTCCTTTTGCTGTAAACTATTTAGGCGACTTTGGGAAGAAGCGGCCTATTGGAAGAAATTATAATTTAGCTTATCCCTTAATAGTACAAACAGTAAATTTGCGGGAGATAATAATTGATATAAAGAATGGTTTGAGCGCAGACGCCATAGCAAGCATTCAAGCATTTTTTGATAGCAAAGGCTTAGACTACAGAATCAAGCACTGTGATGATTGTATGGATTTGTAAAATGGCTACTTCGCGATTGGTGTTCGAATATGGGTTGAGGGGCGGTTGTGTTGCCAAATGACAAGGAACATGGAGCCATAAGTAATCTTATCTACATAATAAGAAATTCAGTTGAGCTTAATCCCGTTATCTTGGCAGTTATGGTACTATTTATTATATCTTCGTCTCTGACTCAGCTTGCGCCTGTTTTTTTTCCGCGACTCATCATTGACGAAATCACCACAGATAAGCGAGTGGAGGCGCTTGTTTACTACGCGCTAATTTTCGGTTTGGTGACGGCGATTTCCAATGCTGTTAAATCGTCAACAAATATTAACCTTTTCACCTACTTTGACTCTTTAAGGCAGTCTATGAACCTGAAAGCAAGTAAGAAGTACATGTCTCTCAATTATGAATCGCTTGAAGATCCTAGGGTTATGGACTTACTTAAGCGTGGAGAACTGGCATTTGATGACTACAGAACTGGCATCTGCGGAATGATATCACGGTCTTGCCAAATGTCTGCGAACGCTGTGACTACAATTATCACAAGCGCTGTCATTTTGCTTCTTAATCCCATTGTTTTGGTGGTTGCCGTGAGTCTGTCACTTGTTGCTTATACATTTGGTATTAATACACGCAAACGGGAAATATCCATAGCTAATATAATTACGCGCTATACTCGTATTCTAACAAACATGATTGCTGAGATGACCAATCCGCACTACGCCAAAGATATAAGAATTTACGATATGCCGTCTTTCCTTCTGTCGAAGCTCAAAATGGCGCAAAAAGAACGATATGAGCTGGATAAAGAAGTGTCAAAGGTTACCATGCACAGGTCGCTGGTTAGTGTCTTGGTTTTTTTTCGGTCAAGAGGGGGCGTTCTACGCATTGCTCTGTATCGCTGTTTTTTCCGATAAAATATCGGTGGGAGAATTTGTGCTGTATATCACTGCCTTGCGAGCATTTGTTATATCTCTTAATGGGATACTTGATGACGTATCGTTTTGCTATCAACAAAACGCATTGGTAAACCATCACAGAGCTTTTATGGAGTTAGACAACAACAAAGATGTGGAAGTAAGAGCTGGATTGGTTAATATGCCCGACATTTGTTTCGAACTTATAAATGTCGGGTTCAGGTATCCTGGCTCCGACAAGTACGTTCTTAAGGACATATCATTAAAGATTAACAATGGAGATGTAATTGCCATAGTTGGGTTGAATGGAGCCGGAAAGTCAACCTTAATAAAGCTGCTGACCAGGCTATACGAACCCAGCGAGGGCGAGATACTTTTGAATGGCACTAATATCCTGGAGTTTGGCAAACAAGAATATTACGAATTGTTTTCAATAATCTTTCAAGACATCAACCTTTTTGCCTTCAGTGTTGGCGAGAACGTTTCGATGAGAAGCAAAGGAGAATATGACAAGGCACGTGTGAAGAAAGCTCTCTCCAACTGTGGCTTGTGGCAGAAGATTGAAGGCCTTTCGGACGGGTTGGACACTCTGATGTTAAAGACTATTGAACCTGGCGGTGTCGATTTTTCAGGTGGAGAAGCTCAAAAACTAGCTATGGCCAGATCGTTATATAAGAATGCCCCTATCGTTATTTTAGATGAACCTACAGCTGCTCTCGATCCGGTTTCGGAAGAAAAATTTTATTCTCAATTCAGAAAGCTATCCGATAAAAAGACGATACTGTTTATTTCTCATAGGTTATCTAGTACAAAATTTTGCGACAGGATTTTGTTTCTGGAAGAAGGCCGGATTGTTGAGGATGGCACGCATAAAGAATTAATTGCGGCAGGCAAGAAATATTGCGAGCTATATCAAACCCAATCCCAGTACTATAAATAGGAGGCATGTGCAGATTGAAAAAAGACTTTAGTTTCTTGGATCCGATTTTTTACATCTACAGAGCTGCGGTAAAAGAACAAAGAGCATATCCAATCTTGCTGTTTAGCATCTTCTTTCTGCGAGGCTTGTCACCATTTATTGGTATAACTATGATCAGACTTATCATTAATGAGTTGGTTCAAGAAATGCAAGCTACCATAATTATCAGGTATATACTGGTGATGACAATGGGGACACTCGCTGTGGGCCTGTTGGATGCTTTACTTCAAAGAAAACTTGACAATTGTCATAGGAAGATTGATCTTACTTTAGAATATAATGTCACTGAAAAAATAGTTAACTCTGATTACGAAGTGTTTGACGATGCAGACTTTCACGTTAAAGCTGAATCTTCTAAACTTACAGTGTTTTCTTACATGGGCGGAATCGGGAAGCTAAGTGAAATCCTTAGTATTATCGCGGCCTCTTTGTTTTCTATAATTGGGGCGGTATATATTATATTTAGCATATCTCTGTGGCTCGTCGCTTTGATGATTGGCGTAATTGTAATTAATTCACTTATTTTGTCTTACGCCACTAAAAAGGATGTTTTTGATCGAAAAAAGCAATCTGTCCTAAACCATAAATTTGATTATTACAGTAAGGTTGGACAGACGAGGGAAAATGCTAAAGACATACGTATCTACGACGCTTCAAATATGATAATAAAGCGAAGCGATGATTATAGAAATGAGTATGAACGAATCAACTTGCGGAGAAAAAAATACATAAACAGGTATAATAGTATAATAACATTTCTGTCTTCAATTCAAATGGTGGTTTTATATATAGCATTTGGGTATTTTACCATTACAGCGAAAATATCGATTGGTGACTACCAAATGCTCTTAACTTCAGCGATTCTCTTTTCGAGTTGCCTGAGTGATATCCTGACGAATTTGGTAAAGCTGCGTTCTACGGCGGATTTGATTAGCGGCTACAAGGTGTTCATGGAAACAAAAAGCAATAAATCTTATGGAGATCAAGAATTACAAGATTCCGACGATTATGAGATAGAGTTTTCCAATGTTTCATTTCGCTATAAGGACGCTTCAGAAAACGCTCTCACGGGCATTAATCTAAAAATATCGAGCAGGGAAAAACTTGCGATAGTCGGAGAAAACGGGGCTGGTAAAACAACCTTAATAAAACTGCTTGTTCGTCTGTATGACCCTTGCGAGGGAAAAATACTAGTTAACGGAGCCAATATAAGGAATCTCACTAAAGAGAGCTTACTTAAAGCGTTCACTGTCGTATTTCAAGATTACGGTCTACTTTCAATTCCGATTGCCGAATCCATTGCCATCACATCGGAGTACGATCACGAAAAAATAATGGAATCGCTTAAGAAAGTTAATCTTTGGGAGCGTACAAAACAGCTTGGGAATGGAATAAAAACAATTATAGGAAAATCAATTTATGAAGAAGGGACCGAGCTTTCAGGAGGCGAGATGCAAAAACTGGCAATCGGTAGAGCGTTATATAAGAATGCAAAAATCGCTATACTTGATGAGCCCACCGCAATGCTTGACCCAGCAATGGAACTGGAAATATACAAAAATTTTGATACAATGGTAGATGGCAAAACCGCTATATATATTTCTCATCGTTTGTCATGTTGTCTATTTTGTGACAACATAGCGGTGTTTAGCAAGGGCAGAATAGTAGAATATGGCTGCCACAAAGACCTTATAGTTGCCGATGGCATCTATCGGCTACTGTGGAATACACAAGCAAAGAATTACTTGTAGAAAGAGTTGGAGGTTACTATGCGAAAAGTGTCTGAGTATGGTGAAAAAAACTTTATTTCTGAAGTTCTCAGCCGTTTTTCCAAGACGGCAGCGGAAAGTGAAAAAGAAGATTGTGTTGTAATTGACTTAGCAACGCTAATAAAGGGGCAGGTAGGACATCAATGCATAGTTTATTCCATCGACCACCCTGGAATGATTGAGCGCCCTCTTAAAAGAGAACTGTCGAGATTTAGGTTTTACGGTCGCTGGATAGCTTCTTGCACTTTAGGAGATGTTATCGCTATGGGGGCCAGACCCAAAGGTTTTGCGCTAGATCTAGCTGTACAGAATAACCAGGCTGCATATGAGGTAGAAGAGATACTTTACGGTATAAGCGAAGTGATGGCAGCATATAAATGTGAATTTCAGGGCGGTAATATAGATAACAATCCATTGAGTACCGTTGGTTTGGGTTGGGGAATGGTTAATTCCGCAGACAAATTAATTAGAAGGAGTGGCTCCGCGATAGGTGACAAAATTATAGTCACTGCTCCTATTGGAACAGGCTGGGCAAGTTGGGTATCCCGCAAAATGGGTATATGGAACAATTTATCATTCCTAACACGTGAGTTTTTCACAGCATATAATGACTTTCCTTTAGCACCCATAGAATCCATATTAGAATGTTCGGAAAGGGGACTGTTCACCTCAGGAATGGATTTGACGGATGGATTAGTTGAGTTTGCTCATACAATTGCAAGACGTAATAATGTTCGTGTTGTTATTGAAGAACAATTATTGAGTCCATCACGTTATATTCGCGAAGTAGCCGAGCACTTTAGAATTAAGCCAGAATATTTCTGTCTAGACCCAGGATATGATACGCCGTTAATCCATGGGTATACTGTTAGAAATGAAAGTGTCAGTGCTGTAAAAAAAATTTTTCAATCTAACGGACATGAAATGACCGTAGTGGGTGCAGTATTCGAAGGGGATGGAGTTTGGTATAAAAATGAGACAGACGAGCTAAAATCCATGCCTATGTTCTGCGATGACCAATTTGCTGTGGAAGATCGGCTAACTCGCTGGAAATCATTTCATAATGCGCTGAGTTAACGGGCGTTATGATAGACATAATTCCAGCAGCTCTTGCAGTCGTTTCTTACATTATCATAAGAAAACTGTATCCTATCGATGGCAAGACAAGGGCTGATATGGAAGTATGGTTAGAGTCGGAGCAAGCGTAAGCGAATACGTTTGTCGGTCAGGGTGCTGGAAGTGCGAATAGGGATGCAGTAAACGTGAATCAAAAGTTGAACGGGACGCTGCCCACAACGTCCCCTATTGGTTGCAAATGCTCATAGGATTTTTCTGTATTATCCAAAATTGATTTGATGATCAGACCATAGAATATTGCATTTGCGGCAGCGTCCCCTACTGGTGAACAGTAATGTTTATAGCGCCTTCATTCAGCCAACAAAGCGGCCAGTGGAGGGAATAAAAGCAAAAACAGCAATATATTTATGGAAATAACATTCAAGGCAAACTGTTTCTCCGCCTCCGCTTCATCTTTAATTAACGCCGCTCCCACAAAAAACGGCGGCAGCATGAACATAGCGTATATAGATACAGTAAAAATATTTTGTAGGCCCGGTAATAACGCTCGCGTAAGCGAATGCGTAAAAAAGGCGAAGCATAACAGCAGCGCAAGCCTGGACAATGATACGGCCAGCGGCTTTTTAAACCCTTTGGCGTAAATTTTTAACTCGTAGCCAATTACCAGGCACATCATCGGCGTGGTTAGCGCCCCCAGCAAAGATGCGGCTTCAAGTATGGCGCCGAAGAGCGGAATCCCGCGCAGAAACCCCGCAATGCCCGTTACCTTCAACGATACAGCCAACACGGAAGCCCATACATAGGAATTTTTCAAAAAAGAGGCTATAAGCGTCTTGACAACCAACTTTTCTCCGCTGTTTAAAATTTTCATAAGCGTTACGAAAATAAGCGCGAAAAATGCTGTCTGGCCTAAATCCATCAGTACGATAGGATAAATATTGCTTTGCCCAAACATAACCGCTAACACGCCGTAACCCATCATACCATTTTCAAAGCTGGTGTATAATATGGGAAAGTATGGATTTTTAATACGCAGGGCCCGCCTTATAACCATGCCGACCAATAGCAGCAATATGAGGCTGATAAACACCAGCAGCGACAAAAGCAGATATTCGGCCTTAAAGTCCAAATCCAGCAATGACAGGAATATCACAATGGGCAGCGTTATATTGACCGCCGTTTTCTTAAACCCGGAAATAACTTCGGCGGGCAGATATCCATATCGCCTGAACACCATGCCCAGAAGTATAAGTAGAATAATGGGCAAAATTTTAATTACTATTTCAACAGGCCCAATAGACATATTTATATCGCTTCAAGCTTAATTACCGCCCAGTCAGGCATATAAACCTCCACAAAGCCTTTGGATACAATACGCTTCTCCAGTTCTACGCAATTCCACAGGTCGTATAGCGTCATCTCATAATTTTTGCGCATATCGGTTGTAAAGAAATTAAAACCGCCGCGTTTATCAGGGTATCTAAAGAACATTAAGAACACGTCCGAGCCTTTGGCCAGGCATAGGCCGCCGCTCTCGTGCATCATAGGTATCTCTGGATCCATGTCCGTAAATGGGCAGGATTCTATAATATGCCTAAAATATGAAAGCTTGGCTGCGCTTTTGCCTACCATCTTGCCTCCATATGCCCAAAAGATATCCCTCTTATTACCGCCCACTATATAAGACTCGCCATGGCTGGCATAGCCCCCGGCCATTATAGCCTGCATATGGCGAAGCGTTTCTTCCTCTGGGGTTCTGTCGCCCCACGCGTTTCCAAAGATATTGCCCTCGTAGCCATATTCGTCAGCTATCGCCGGCTTGCCGTAGCGGCGTTTGGACTCCAATACGAGCGAGTAGGTGTTGCCATTTTGAAATGAGGTGTGACTGAGCCAATCATAGCCCGCCACGCGGCCCACTGTGAAATTATGTATCGAAATTAGATGATTGTACGGATCCGCAGCTTTGAGCTGTTTGCCTATCGCGTCCCAATCCTTCTGATTTGATACGGCCTCGATGATATGCTCACGCTCGGAAAGCGGGGTTAGCAGAAGATCGTACTCATTCGAGATACACCACCATATGTTACGGAAAGCGGATAACCTCGCGGCCATGTAGCGAACGTATAACAGATCTTCTTCGGCTGTAAGCCCTGGGTTAATGCCCCAAAACCCAAAATCATAGAAATGAAACAGCATTATATCCGCCTCAATACCCATATTGAGCAGAGCGCGCACGTCCTCCTCAAATCGGCGAAAATAAACGGGGTTAAAACGCTGAAGGTCTAAATGTCCGCGCTCACCCTCATACGGCAAAATGGGCGGGTCGTATGTTATATCTATGTTGGGCAGTCCTTGAAGCCGCTTAGGGAAAAAACCGAAACGCAGCTTTGTAAACGCATATTGCGAAAGGGATTCTAGGGTTTGCTTCCTCATTTCGTCAGACCTCGTGGTCCACGCGTAGCAAGATGTGCCCAACACAAAGAACGGCTCGCCGTCGTCATACGCAAAATGGTATTTTTTGTATACACGCACAGGCCCGTGATTGCCCTCGGAAGGCGGCATACAGGTAAAAGAACCTGTTTGGCCTGTAAATTCTGGCATATTGGAACTAATTAAAAAGCTGTACTCTCCTTCTTCTTGCGGCATAAACCGTATACGCCATATATTATCCCCGTCATAGAACCCGAAAACGTTAACGCTTTTGCCACCGATAACAAATTTTGCGGCAAGTTCGCCTTGAGTAAATGGGTTGTCAAACTCTGTTTTCGCTTTTAATTCTATTTCAAAAATACCCCATTTTTCTATTGTGTCACTATTAAGCAACATATGTTCGCCTCCCTTTATATCAGCCTTTAACGCTCCCCACCACCAGTCCGGTTGTGAAATACTTTTGCAGCATTGGGTACGCTATTAAGATGGGGATCATGGCTATAAATATTTGCGCGCACTTTACCGTTCTGTCGGAAATCTCTCTCAAAAGCTCCGCGTCTTTTATTGATACCAACGCCATGTCTCGGTTTACCACAACGGTTTGCAAATAGCTTTGCAAGGGGTAGTTATTGGGATCGTTCATCAAAATAAGCCCGTCGAACCACGAATTCCAGTGGTTTACAGCGGAAAACAGCACGAGTGTCGCCAAACTGGGAACAGACAGCGGTAGAAATACTCGCAGCAATATAATCCACTGCCCCGCGCCGTCTATAAGCGCCGCGTCCTCTATCTCTTTAGGCAATCCTCGGAAAAAGTTCATAAGTACAATCATATTAAAAACCGGCAAAGCACCCGGTAGAATCAGCGCCCAAATTTTATCTATCAACCCCGTTTTATAAATAGTCATAAACCAAGGGATAAGCCCGCCATTAAACAGCATGGTTATGATAAAGAACCATGAGAAAAAGGTCCTGGCGCGAAACGCCTTTCTCTCTTTTGACAGCGGGTACGCCGCCAAAATAGTTAAAGCCATGTTGATAGGGACGCCTAACAGCACGCGTTTAACAGCCACTCCAAATGAAGTGTAAAACGCAGCCTTTCTAATCACATACTGGTAAGACTTTAGTGTGAAGTCCACAGGCCACAGCGCTACTTTATTGGCCATAGCGGCCGCGCTGGAACTGAACGATACCGCCAGCACATAGACCAGCGGAAGGAAGCAAGACAGCGCGGCCAGCGTCAGAAGGGTCAGATTGACAGCGTTAAAAACTCTTTCGCCCAGCGTCTTTTTATAAAGCATGATCGCGCCACCTCTCATTATCCATACTATTGATATTTACTAAAATATTCTATAATCGACAAGCTTATAAGCCAAATAATAAGATATGGATATAAGCGTGAACGATATTACAGACTTAAAAAGCCCGACCGCCGTGGCGACGCTGTATTGTACCTGCCGCAACCCCATGCGGTAAACCATTGTGTCTATTATGTCCCCGGTCGAGTAGACCTGAGCCGAGATCATATTATATATCTGGTCAAACCCAGCGTTTAAAACGTTGCCTAAGGCTAAAACCGTCATAAGAACCACTATCGGCATAATGCCCGGCAAAGTAACATGCAGAGTCCGCTTCCAGCGGCTGGCGCCATCCATCAACGCCGCTTCGTAAAGCTCGGGGTCTATACTCGTAAGCGCGGCCAGATAAATAACCGTGCCAAATCCAAACTCTTTCCATACATCTGAAATAACCATTGTATACGGGAACCAATTTTCATCTCCAAGGAAGAATACAGGCTTCATACTAAAAAGTTGAAAAATCTGTCCGACTATGCCTTCGGACGGCGATAGGATATCTATCAGCACGCCGGACAGGATTACCCACGATAAAAAATGTGGCAAGTATATGATGGTTTGTATAACCCTCTTAACCCCTCTTTGCTTGACCTCGTTAAGCATAAGCGAAACCGCGATAGGGGTAACAAGTCCGGCGGCAATCTTCATTAGCGCGATAAATAGCGTGTTATACAATACTTGCATGGTATCGGGCATAGACAGCGCGTATTCAAAATTATCCCATCCGACCCACGGCGATTTAAAGACGCCCAAAGCGGGCATAAAATTTTGGAACGCCATTACAATGCCGCCAAGCGGAATATATCCGTAGATAAATACTACGATAATACCTGGAATGAGCATAATGTAGAAAGGTATTTCCTTCTTCAGCAAAGCTGCTTTATGGCCTCTCATATTATCTACTCTCCGCTTACTTCTTTAGCCCATTGGTTGACTTCCTCTGTGATTTGATCCCCGCCTAGACGCTCCCAGTCCGCTACAAATGTGTCGAATGACTCTATAGGCGCTCCCATAATGATCTTCGTGAACACCTCATTCTCCATCTTGCTGAGATCCGTGGCCCCTTTCACCAAGTTTGAACCTTTGCTGGCCATTGTTTCCGTAGGTGCGCCGTAAAATCCGTTATAAAAATACAGATTGTCCTTCTCATATCCGTTTAGCACCGCGAAAGAGCTTTCTTTCCCATAAATGGCGAGCATAGACCAATCGCCGCTATTGTCGCTGCCGTTTATAACATTGCTCACCTTGTCAAAATTGGCTTTCTCCATCGGGGTAAGCTTTGAGACGTCCCCGGAATCCAAAGAACTGATAATATTTAAATGCATATCCAGATTTTGATAAAGCTTTTCGCTCATAATTACGGCATATTTAAAGAATTGCACCCCATCGTCTGATTCCCAATACTTCCCAGGTTCTGCATTGGGGCCGTAAACCTTGTCGTAAAACAAGTTCAGCATTTTAATAGCCGCCTCAGGGTTCTCGCATTTTTTGTTCACAACTAAATATTGGCTTACGGGTATATCCACAGCCGAAAGCGCGGGTTCCCCGTCGCCAGACACCAAGGGGTACGCCACCCAATTGGCGCTGGGGTCATTATCCCTGCTGCTGTTCAACGGCCAGGCCGGATTCCACATCATACCCATTTCAATACCTATACGGCCCGCGCTGGTGTACTCGGCCACCTTACCGCTGTCCTTCGTGCCGAACTCTGGGTCGAAGTAGCCTTTAGCAAAAAATTCTTGGAGCTTAAGCAGCGCGGTGCGCGTTTCAGGCTGAACCGAGCCGTAAACAAGGTTGCCGTCCGCAGCTTTAACCCATGTTCCGGGATAGGCGTGGTACGCGAAGAACAAGCCGTCTAACCCGGCGAATGTGTCTATAATTTTATTGGTAGCCGCTATCCCATATGTATCCGCCGTACCGTTGCCATCGGGATCCTCTGTCACAAAAGCGTCAGCTATGGCCATGAGGTCGTCTACGGTTTTTGGAGCCTCCAGATTAAGCTTTTCCAGCCAATCTTTGCGTATCCAAATAACGGCCGTCTTATCCAAACCGGTTACCGCGTTGTACGGCAGCGCCATCAGTTTTCCGCCAAAAGTCGCCGAGCCGAAGGCAACATCTGCAACAGGGCGAATTTCTTTAGTCAATTCAGTCGCGTAAGTATCAAACAGGCCGCCAAGCTCAATAATAGTCTCAACGGGTGAATTTACCAAAAGCTGGAGCTGCTTCATGTCTACCAAAAACATATCCGGCAAGTCGTTTGTGGCAATCATGGCGTTAATCTTCTCGGCTTTTTGCTGATCGGGCACTGTCCATTTATAGTCGATATTTATGCCCAACTCATCGGCGTAAGCCTTAATGTAGTCGTTATCCTGGTAACTTTCGCCCTCTTTGTACTTAATGGTGTCGTCCACAATAAGTACAGATGAAACAGTTATTGGGGGGTCGTATTTAGCCGTAGGGTCAACCGGTGTAATTTCTTCGGACGCAGCGGCTGTGTTTTGCGCCGTTGTTGCGCCAGAGTTGTTTTGCGTTTCTCCACCCGCGCAAGACATGACAATGGCCGCCAATGACAGGATGGTGAGCGAACGCGCGATTCGCTTCAAAAATAACGCTTTCATAACTTGCCTCCTATAAACAGTATTGAAATACACGTCATTTACTGAACAATACTCACAGTATTATTATGCGATACGGAGGATTATTTAAGCAATAATTCGATTTCTATTTTCTTATCCTTTATCCACATGTTATAATATACAAGAGGAGGCAAGGTACATGACTCGTTTGTCAAACCGCGTTACGCCAACGCTGAGACCATCTTCCGTTTCACGCGGCGTCTTCTTGATATTTCTGTTGCTAATCACGCCGTTTTATCTCATGAGCCTGGCCGCCTACGCACGTGGCAGCCATGAGGTAAAGCAAAGAATAATTGGAAACGGTCGGACAGAAATTACAAATACGCTGCTCATACTGGAAAACGAAATCAGCCATATCCGAAAAACGCAGTCGGATCTTATTCAGGATAAAAGCTTGAACGAGCTCGCGTATTTTTCCGAAGGCAAAGAAAATTACGATATAATGCTGTTAAGGCGTGATCTGCGCGAGCGTTTGGGATATATTCAGTCAGACTCTACGTACGTTAAGGATGTCTCGGTTTATCTTTTTGCGTCGGGCATAAAGGTATCGGGCAGGGACGGGATCTCGGAGATAACGGAAAGCGACAGGCGCGTGATAAAAGATTTCTGGGAAAAGCGGAGCACACAGCTGGCCGCCCTACAGGATGGGTTGTACATGGGGCTTTTTTACCCGTTTTACGACGTGGAGACACAGTTTAGCGAATATAGCATAATAGTAGAGTTCGACACAGAAGCGATTAATAAATTCATCAACAAAAACGCGTTTTTTTATAACGGGCGCACTATACTCAAATTTATGTCCGGCGACATGATTATAGGAGATAGCGACAGCGATGAGGCGAAACAAATTTTGAGCGACGCGCTGAGTCGGGATAACTATATTTCAGGCGACGGCTCGTTTAAATACGAAGGTAAGAATTATATAGTCGTATACCAATACTCGCTCGCTTTGGACGCCTTGATGGTCAATTACATTTCTGAGACAAGCGCTTTTCAATCTCTTTCGTTTTATAAAAACTGGATGATGGCGTTTATCGCAATCATTATCGCCGTAATTTTATCGTTTTCATATACCACATATGTTATAATCCATAGACCGCTTAAGAGGCTGTATGACGCGTTTAGCCAAATAGCGGGCGGGCGCTTAGATATTGAGATAGAGCACAAGGCCTCGGATGAGTTTAAATATATATACGAACACTTCAATGATATGGTGGCAACCATTAACCGGCTGATACGAGAGATGTACGAGCAAAAGATCCTCGCGCAGCAAGCGGAGCTTAAGCAGCTGCAATCTAAGATTAACCCGCATTTTTTGTATAACACATTCTTTTCAATAGCTACAACAGCAAAGGCGGAAGGCAGCGATATAACCTATGAGCTTGCCCATAAAACGGGTAAGTATTTTAGGTATGTTATGAAGAACGCCTCCGAGAGGGTAACTCTGAAAAATGAGTTGGACTACGCAAAGCTTTACGCGGAAATCCAAGAATTGCGCTTCTCCAACCGTTTGACGGTTAAATTTAACGATCCGCCTGATACAGAGGCATATTTGCCGGCTTTTTGTATTCAGCCGTTAATTGAAAACGCCATTGCGCATGGTTTGGAGCTAAACACCGGCGGTAAAGTTATCATAGTGGGCTTTGAAGAACGTTCTGAAGGGCTTGAGCTGTTTGTGGAGGACAACGGTGGGGGTATAACGAAAGAGAAGATTGAACAGATCCAGAAAAATTTATCCAACACGGACGACGCTCTGGCGAATATCAGCAGGCGGCTGGAGATTACCTTCGGTCGGTCGGACTGCCTGAAGTTTTCGGTGGGAAAAGATAACGGGCTGCGTGTGGAGATACTTATACCGAACAATATATAAAAAACGGGTGAGCCATGTACAGATTACTGCTAGTGGACGACGAGCCTTTAATAGTCGAGGGTTTATGTATAATCATTCAAGAAAATAACCGATGGGGCCTCGATATACACCGCGCCTGTCGGAGCCGCGACGCGTTAGACGTGCTTAAAGAGGTAAATATAGACATTGTAATTACAGATATAAGTATGCCAGAAATTTCGGGCATAGAACTCATGGACGAAATAAGGAGACTCCGCCCCGACTGTCGGGTAGTATTTCTTACCGCTCACGATGTGTTTGAATATGCCTATGCCGCGCTAAAAATCCCAACCGCGCGTTTTTTGTTAAAAACCGAGAGCTACACCACAATTTTGGATACCATAGACGGATGTGTGAGGGAAATAGAGGGCGAACTGCGCGCGCGAGAGTTGGCCGCCCGCTCCGACGAGCAGATGCGCTTAATACAAGATTTAAAGAAAAAGGAATATTTGGGTCAAGTGATTCACGGCTATGACAAGGTAACTCAAACGGATTTGGACGAACTGGGTTTGAATTTTAAAGCCGATATGCCGGTTTATCTTATTTTAGCCTCGTTTTGGCGTGAGTTTGACAGGAAGCGCGGCGCGGGCGAAACAGAAGAGTATAGGAAATCCATAGACCAAGCGGCACTTATTCCATCTATACTCACAAGTCGCATAGGGGGTTGTATACACTGCGAAATAGCCGAGCTGCAATACGGCATGGCCTGTTTTACGGCTCAACAAGGGGACGAAACGCGGCCCGCGATAACATCCGCGTTAATGGACGCCTTGGAGGATCAAGACGGCGAAGTTTCTTTCGCGTGCGAAGCTTCTTTCGCATTGTCTGCGGAGCCATGTTCATGGGAGGCCTGCCCCGCCGAATACAAAAGGCTCAAATCCATGCTCACCCGCGCCCCGGAAGAAGGCGGGTTCGTATGCGCGGCGTCGGGCTTTTCGGATGGCGGGTCAGACGATAAAAACCTGCGTATGGCGGAAAAATGCCGGAAGAGCATAGAAGCTCTTCAGGTATATTTAGAAAGCGGATACAGCGACGGATTCCGCCGCAAGCTGGCTGAGTCACTGGAATATATGTACCGCGTTTATGAAAATCACCAAAGGCTGGGACGCGAATTAGTTATCCGGCTAAATCTATTTTTCCTGTCGTTTGTAAACCGCATACCGGATACGGAGATGCCAGAAAAGGCCGCTGACCTCCTGCGGCGTCTTCAAATTATGGATCCGGACGCCATGCTACCTCGCCAGCGGTACATTGAACTTGCTGAGGCCATCCTAACGTACCAGTCCAACGCGAAACAAATGCTGACGCGCTCTTCCATAGAGCGTGTAAGACAATATATCGGCGCGCACTTGGGCGACGACATATCACTCACCCGCCTGGCGCGGATAGCCCACTTTAACCCCAAGTACTTATCAAAGCTGTTTAGCAGTGAGACAGGCGTAAATTTATCCGACTATATAGCGGACAAACGCCGCGATGAAGCCAAACGCCTGATTGTTCAAGGGAATATGAAGATACAGGACATAAGCGCGGCGGTAGGCTTTTTCTCTCCCGCTTATTTTACGAGGTTTTTTAAAAAAGCCACAGGCATGACACCTCAGCAGTATAAGGAAATTGGTAAAAACGATGCTTCACCTAACCGCGCTGAGAGTCCTTCTCAAGAATAATGATTGCCACATGTGGGGCATGGTATCAGGCATTGCGGAATAGACTCCCGTGTTGGCTATAAGTCGTAAAATCAGAGACGCGGAAGTCGCGCCACGAGCAACAGGGGGCATTGCCCCTCTCGCCCGTGGCGCTTGTGTTTTATACTATTCTTTGTTATTCTTTTACTAGCGAATATGAAACGCCGTCAATCTTTATGGCCGTAATATCCGAAAGATCGATCATCTGCCCAAAGAACCAAGACGCGTTGTATTTATCATCAGGTCTCCCCTGCCCCGACATAGAGCCTCCCAACATGGATGTTGGAATAATGGAGCCGTCTTTCAGAATAATGTCCGGCTCAATTTCTACACCGACCAATTCAGGATCATTCCCCGCGTCCAATAACCACTGCTGATAAATGGATGGCGCGGCTTCCTTGCAAAACAAGTCAGACACTGTTCCTCCGGCCACAATCGTCCATGGTGTGATTCGCAATGTTTGCTGTGCCCCTTTGTAATCTATAACGAAGTTCTCACCGGATAATATGCTGTCCAAACTAAAGCTAAAATCCCATACGCCTTCAGCGACGCTCTTTGACCATGTTTCGGGAATCGGTTCATCATACCATCTGCCTTGGATCAGATATATATGGAGTTTTGCCTTCTGATAATCGGCGACCCCGGAACCGGAGACAAATGTCGTCAACATTACCATTTTTGCTTTGGATGGATCGCTCATATCGTCAATGCGCTTAGTTTTTACGCCGTAACCGATCGGATTTAGCCGTCCGTCCAGATACCAGTCAGCCGATAAATATATGTTCCCACTCGGTTGGCTCATGGCGCGCTCAATATATAAACTGTCTTCGTCGCCTGTCGATGGCGAGCTGGCGCTGCTGGAGATTGAATCTGGGCTTTCCGCCTGATCCGTCACTTTTTCAGAATGTTGGTCTGTCGGCTTAAGCGGCGAACCGTCTGTTTTTTCTATTGACAGCATCGTCATAATGCCAAATTCGTCAGCCACGACAGCTTCCAGCGTAATTGACACCCCATTGTCCGTTCGGGTTTCGCCAACCTCCAACGTGGCATCATCGACAATGCCGATATAATGACCTAAACTGATGAAATAATTGGCGAATCCGCCGCCAGTTTTCCACGCCATAACGGAAACGCTCATCAAAGCCAAGGCTATCAGCGCCGACGCAAGCGACACCGTAAACTTGAGGGGGCGTATTCTGCGTGAAACTTTTGCCTGATAATCTCCATAAGCGGCTTTCATCAGTTTCTCAACAACTTCTTCGCTGGTGTTTATTTCTTCCATACCTTTCCGATACTCATTAATCCTCATCATCCACACCTTCCTTTAAATCATGTGCCAGCCTTTTCTTTGCCCGGCTTAGACGCGCTTGGGCAGCCGCCTCACTGATACCTAATACCGTCGCCGCTTCTCTTACGTTGTAGCCCTCGTAATAATAAAGATGAATAACAGCGGAGAGTTTTGGCGGGAGTTCTAACACCGCTTCCACAACCTTATTGCGTGTTTCTGGCATTGGTACGCAAAGCGCCTCGTCGATTGGCGCTCTGTGCTTTATCCAAGCAAGCCGCAGAAAAGATTTACAGGCGTTAGCCGTTACACGCAGGAACCACCTTTTTTCATGGTTGACGTCATTGAATTCGGCAGGCTTTTGCAGGTATTTTAAAAACACTTCTTGAAAGATATCGTCGGCGTCATGCTGTGTTTTTACATAGCTGTAGGCCAAGCGATATACGGATTTCCTGTTCCTCTCCACAATCAACCTGAACTCATCCTCCGGCGGCCTGCCGGCATCTTTTTTGGCGACTTTCATAGTCAGAGTTCCTCCACTGTTGTTGTATTGTTGTATATATCAGAACATGTTCTATAATGTAAACGTTTCAGGAAAGGAAAATCAGACATTTATAAAATAGCGCTTTTTGCTGAATGGGAGAGTATGATTATAAACAGTCAGAAAAGGGCTGTTGCTGGCCATTTCATTATGGCTTTGCAACGCGTCAAACACCTCATTTGAAAGGCGTTGACAAACGAAAGACATAGGATATAATAATCTGTAGCTGATTATAAACTATGTCCGTAGGGTGTTATTATGTCGTACATTCAACGCTCGGCAGAGCGTAAATTTCTGAAGATGAGCGGCTTCTTCAAAGTTATTCTCGTTACAGGCGCGCGGCAAGTCGGCAAGACCACCATGCTCAAGCGCCTTGCCGAGCGGCAAAGCCGTACTTATGTGTCGCTAGACAATTTGCTTGCCCGCGACCTTGCCAGAAAAGACCCCGTGATGTTTTTCCAAACATATAAGCCGCCTATAATTATCGATGAGGTTCAATACGCGCCGGAATTGTTTAGCCAGATAAAGATTATCTGCGATAACAGAGATGAAACAGGTCTGTTCTGGTTGACAGGCTCACAGCGCTTTGAGATGATGAAGAATGTTCAAGAGAGTCTTGCAGGGCGTATTGGTATTTTGGAAATGTACAGCCTATCGAAGCGCGAGCAAGATAGTTTATTCACTGATGAACCGCTTGCTTTCTCGCTTGACAACCTGCTCGAACGCCAGAAGCATAGCGCTAAAACAGATATTGTCAGCGTGTTTGACTATATTTACAATGGCGGAATGCCACAAGTTTTTACTGCGGATGATGAGTTGCGCCGTGAATATTTCGACTCGTATGTAAGTACCTACCTTATGCGCGATGCTACCGAGTTCGGCGGCGTAACTGACACGCTTCGATTCGGGAAATTCATCACCGCCTGCGCCGCGTTGACTGGGCAGATTCTCAACATCAAAACACTTGCGGATGTTGCGGAGATATCCCAGCCCGCCGCGCACAATTGGCTGCGTCTGTTAGAAGGCATGGGGATTATATATTTGCTTCGCCCGTTTTCAAACAATGCGCTTAAAAGGCTTGTGAAAGCCCCAAAGCTGTATTTCCTCGACACAGGACTTGCGGCGCATTTGTCGATGTGGCCTACTGTCGATACGCTTTTGAACGGTGCGGCAAGCGGCGCGTTTTTTGAAAACTTTGTCGTGACCGAACTGCTTAAAAACCTTGGAGCATACGCAAAAGCCAATCTAAGTTATTACCGCGACCAAAACACAAAAGAAATAGACTTGCTGGTTGAGATTGCAGGCTTAATTCATCCGCTTGAGATAAAGAAGTCCGCTAACCCCGACAGGCGTGATGTAGAGAAATTCGGTATCTTGTCGAAAATCGCTTTGCAGCGCGGAAACGGCGGAATTGTATGTATGTGTGAGGATGTTATCCCCATTGACAGCGAAAACTGTTTTATTCCATGCGGGTTGCTGTGATGACGCACAAGGTTTATTGGCGCGTCGCGCTATATTCAACGCCGACACTGGATAAGCCATTACTTTCACAGCGGATTGAATATACAAACATCAATGCACTGAAAAAGAACAGCGAATTATCTGTAGTCCGCTCTCGTGTTACGAGGGTTTTTTTTGTGTTCTCGGGCTACAGATAATTCGACATTTTTTAGAGAATACATATAGCGCAATTGGGGATAATGTCCAATAATGCAATTTTTCTGGCGCCACGTAAACGGAGCCGCCTGAATCAGATGAGACGAAAGGACACCAGACGTCCTCTATCAAAGGAAGGATTAAAATGCAGGCTATCAAGGAGCTTTGCAAGCCGCGTGACAGCGTGTTCGCCGACACAGCGCGGGATGACGTACTCAATCTGAGCGACCTCATTGAGGGCAAGATTGACCCGGACAGGTTCTTTGACGAGAACTTCAAGACCAAAGGGATGGAGCTTCTCTTTGAAACGGCGTTCAAACGATTTGCAGGTAAGTCCGAAACAGGCGTTATAAAACTCACGCAGGCGATGGGCGGCGGCAAGACCCACAATATGCTCGCCCTCGCTTTGCTTGCGCAAAATCCTGACTGGCGCAGAAAGTTCGTCGGTAAAGACTACGACAGCACTGGCATAGTCCAGGTGGTGGCGTTTTCCGGTCGCGAAAGCGACGCTGAGTTTGGCATCTGGGGCAGCATCGCCGAGCAGCTTGGCAAGAAAGAGTTTTTTGCAGACCACTACGCCCCCCTAAAAGCTCCCGGCGAAACCGCATGGGTCAATCTCCTGAAAGACCAGCGCGTGTTAATCCTCTTAGACGAGCTGCCCCCGTACTTGGTAAACGCCAAGTCCATTGATATAGGCAAATCAGACCTCTGCACGGTGACGATTACCGCGTTGTCCAATCTCTTTACTGCCATCGGCAAAGGCCAGCTTGCCAACGTCTGCCTTGTTTTCTCAGACCTAAAGGCGACCTATGAGGTCGGCAGCCAGCTTCTGTCCACCAGCTTCAACGAACTGGAAAACGAGGCGAACCGCGCGGCGCTGAATTTAGAGCCTGTGGCGCTCAATACCGATGAAGTCTACGACATCCTCCGCAAACGTCTCTTTACGGAATGCCCCGACGCCACTTCTTCGTCGGTCAATGAAATTGCCATCGCCTACAAAGAGGCTCTTGTGGGCGCAGGCAAGTCCGAATTGACAGGCTACACCGGAGATGCCGTGTTCCTTGGCATCAAGGATTCCTACCCGTTCCACCCATCCATCAAAGAACTTTACGCCCGGTTTAAGGAAAATCCCGGTTTCCAGCAGACACGGGGGCTTATCAAACTCATGCGCCAAGTGGTGCGCGGTTTTTATGAAAGCGGGCAGGCGGCTAACAAGAACCTTGTAAATGTATTTGACATTGATCTCAATGATCGGGGAATGCTCTCGCTCATCAAGCAGATAAAACCTTCGCTTGAAGCGGCTATCAGCCATGACATCGCCCAAGGCGGCAAGGCTGTCGCCGAGGTTATTGATGAGCAAAACGGTGAGAAGAAAGAAAAATACGCCCAGAACGTGGCAAAGCTCTTGCTCATGTCCTCTCTCAACGAAACGCTAGGCGGCGTCTTGGGGCTTTTAGAATCCGACATCCTCGGTTTCCTGTGCGAGCCGGGCGTTGACCTCAACAGCTTCAAGAAAGCGCTTGACGAAATCGTCACGCAGTGCTGGTATCTGAAAGCTGACAACCGTGGGCGCTTCTACTTCCAGAATACAAAGAACATGGTCGCCGAGATGAACACCCTCGTGGACTCCTACTCTAACGAGAACGCCAAGAAAGAACTCCGCAAGTTTTTGAATGGCAACTTCGAGCCAAAGCTGAAAAAGTGCTACGAATCCCTGTATGCTCTCCCGGCGATAGACGAAATCCATGTAGAGCAGAACAAGGTGTCACTCGTCATATTCGAGCCGTATGCTGGCGGCGGCATGGGGCTTCACCCAGACTTACAAAAATTCTTTGGCAACTGCCCCTATCCTAACCGTGTCTTGCTTTTATCGGGGCAGCGCAACGTCATGGAGAAGCTCTACCAGAACGCCAAGCGGTTGGCTGCCATCCGCCAAATCATCGTCAACATGAAACAGGAGCACCTTCCAGAGACCGACCAGCAGTACGTTGAAGCGGAGAGCCAGAGGGACAAGGCCGCCACTGCCCTTTTGCAGACCATTAGGGAGGCGTTCATCACCCTGTACTATCCGTCCAAGAGCGGGCTGTCCCGCGAAGACTTCAAGCTGGAGTTTAAGGAGAACAAGTTTAACGGCGAGGAACAGATTATCGCCGCCCTCAAAGAGGCTATGAAGTTTGAGGATTTCAGCGCCGAGGATGCTTTTATTGATGCTCTGCGTAAGAAGTGCGAAGCTCGTATATTCACCCAGGCCGAAATGCCGTGGACGCAGATACTGGAACGCGCCGCCACTGAAAAAGCGTGGCAGTGGTATCATCCCAAGCAGATGGATGAGCTTAGGAAAAAGTGCATCAGCGCAGACATTTGGCGTGACGTGGGCGGTTACCTGAAAAAAGGCCCGTTTGAGAAAGACCCCACAGATGTGACCATAGAGCAGACCGACTATAACGAACAGACAGGGGAATTTACACTCCGGGTTAGGCCCGTGCGCGGCGACAAGGTGTATTACGACATTGGCGCTGAGCCTACAAAAGCCTCGAAAGAAGTACAGCAGCAAATGGTCGTTATGGATTCCCCGGCGGCCTACTTTGTGTGCATTGACAGTGAAGGCGGCGGCAACCCTCACCCCACAGGGAAGGTCAAGAAGTGGATGGGGAATGTTCCCCTCAAACGGGAGCAACGGCAAAATGCCGATGGCCACAACGTACTGGAACTCAAAACCCATAAGGATTTTGAAATTCGCTACACCACCGACGGCTCCAACCCCAAGGAAAGCGGCAGATCATACAGCGGTGATATGGTACTGCCCGCCGACTGCCGCTTCGTGCTGACGGCGATGTACTACAAAGGCGAACTCGTAAGCGAAGTAACAATAACTGTTGATGACAAACCCAAGGGGAGGGAGCAATTTGTCATCGACGATGCCAAGGCTTTGGAGTACGAGCTGAAATCTAAAAAGAAATGCGGCGACACCGAGATGGCTTATGCCGAGTTTGCCAAGCTGAAAAAACTTGAAGAGACTTATATCTTGAACTTCACTGTGACCATCAGCGACAAAAAGAATCCAGGCGTGTATATAGAAATCAACACAGACAAAATGCCTTGGGACATGGACAATTTACAGGCCACCGTGGACGCCATCCGCGAGTCAGCGTTTGTGAGGCGGGATGTAGAAGTGGAGTTTGAGTACAAGACAATTCTTTTCCCCACAGGCGCGGCGTTCAAGCAATGGGTAGAGCAGAACAAGCTGGATTGGAGCGACATGCAGAACAAAGGAGTAATCAAACAATGAAAAGGCAGGTCTACGGCTTCGGCGTAGACCCTGCGCAAACGAAGAACCACTTCTTTGTGCTTTGTCCGCCGAAAACTATAAACTCAATCGCGCCGCCCATCCAAATCTATGAGTGCTATTCTTGGACGGATGGCGACGAGCAAACCCTTGATGCCGCAGACAAACTGCGGATAGAAATATCGAAGCGCAAATGGGGCGAGGTCAAGGCCGCCCTGACCACGGAGTTCAACGCTCGCCTAAAGAAAGAGGGCTTAAAGATAGGTAAATTCCCGCAGTATGGCGGTACGCCAGTAGAACGGCTATTTGGCAAGGAAATGATGGTGCTGCTATGGGCTATTGAGGATTGCGACCTCTCCGTCATCTCCACCGCCGTCCGCAACTGGAAAGGCCTGATGCCGGAAGAACGCTGGTGGCTCTACACCATGACAAACGCCGCCACCGGGGAACTAACCGACCGCAAAGGCTGGCGTAAGGCGTTACGCTTCGCCCTGTGCGAGAACCCCGTTATAGAGCAGCGCCAGCGGACGCTCTTTGACGTAATGGAGGCTCAGGGTGAATGACGACAGCATTTATTGAAAAGCAGTTTCCGGTGTCGAAGCTATCCAAGGAGAGCCATAAAGAGAGAAAAGCTGCTCAAAGTCAGACTATCACAGGATTGGGTAAGTGGTGGGGGCGCAAGCCGCTCGTGCTTGTTCGCGCCGCCATTCTTGGTTGTCTGATGCCTGCCAGCGACAATCCGCGCCGCGATATGGAGACCTTCTTGAAAGTCATGAGCATGGACGAAAATGGGGTACTGGAGAGAAGCGACAAGTCCGCATTGGATAAATGGGTGCGGGATGAGCTTGGGCTTTCAGCGGTAGACTATCGCGCCTTGGATGCGGGCGAGAAGGATAAACTCCGCAAAAAGGTCTTTGCGAAGCGTAACTATGATGCCCGAATATCCATTGGTCTGCGCCCGGAGCAGTATGAACGACCCCAGAGCGGCCATGCGTGGAATGAGATCAACCACCATCTCGGCACTCATGCCTATACTTTGCCAGACCTGATGCGGCAGCTCTCTGAAAAGCGGTTTGGCAAAAATGCTGTTGTCGGCGATTGCTTTTGCGGTGGTGGAAGTGTTCCCTTTGAAGCGGCACGAATGGGGCTGGATGTATATGCCTCCGATCTGAATCCGATTGCGGGGTTGCTCACTTGGGCATCTATCAATATTTGCGGCGCAAGTGAGGAAGAAATTACCGAAATCAAAAAATTCCAACAAGATGTCTACAACGCTGTTGACAAGGAAATTACGGAATTGGGTATTGAGCATAACGAGCGCGGCGACCGCGCCTTGTCATATATCTATTGCTCGGAAGTGGTCTGCCCGGAATGTGGTGTTGCCGTGCCGCTCATGCCATCGCTTGTTGTTGGCAAGCGGGCGGGCAGCGTGGTTGCAAAGCTGCGAAAGAACGGCAATCACTATGACATTGATATTATTTCCGATGCCTCAAGCAAAGAGATGAAGGAAGCCGAATCCTCTGGTACGGCTAAGTCAAACGCACTTTTCTGCCCGAACTGCGGCAAATCCACACCGATAACGGTATTGCGCGGCGACCGCAAGGATGATGAGGGAAATACGGTCTATGGCTTGCGTCAATGGGGGAAGAGTGAATTTGAACCATGTCCAGACAATGTATATCAAGAACGCCTATATGCCATCCGCTATGAAAAAGCATCAGATGGCAACGGACGGGCTGAACGTTATTATCGCGCTCCAAATGAACGAGATCTTGCCAATGAAGAAAAAGTACGCCAAATCGTAAAAGAAAACATTGCGCAGTGGCAAGCTCAAGGTTTTGTTCCTGACAGCGTTATAGAACAAGGCGTTAAGACAAAAGACCCTTTACGCGAACGTGGTTGGACATATTGGCATCACCTATTCAACCCAAGGCAACTCTTGGTCATTAGCTATTATGTCAAAGAATCGCTCAAAGCACATAATAAAAAGTGTTTTGCCCTTGGGTTGTTGGGTGTAAATAAATGCGCAAATTTTGCCTCAAAGCTGAGTCGTCTTGACATAAATCGCGATGCAATTGCACAAACATTTTATAATCAAGCATTTAATGCAATGATGAATTATGGTGTTCGCAGTGCGAAAAGTTTTGATTCGTTTTGGTTGTTCAATATTGAAAGAATAAGTTACAATACGATAGCCCATGTGAAAATATCTGATGCTCGAATCATTGAACATCAAGCGGATATCTGGCTCACCGATCCGCCCTATGCTGACGCCATCATGTACCACGAACTCTCCGAGTTCTTCCTCGCTTGGGATAAGCGCCTGCTCAAAGAAGCCTTCCCAGATTGGTACGCCGACAGCAAGCGCGTACTTGCGGTGCGCGGCGGCGAGGGCTTCGCCCAAAGCATGATAGACATCTACTCCAACCTCACAAACCATATGCCGGATGACGGTATGCAGGTGGTTATGTTCACCCACTCCGACCCGGCGGTCTGGGCGCAGCTTGCCTTAATCATGTGGAAAGCAGGGCTGAAAGTCACGGCGGCGTGGAACATCGCCACCGAAACGGATGCTTCCGGGCTGAAGAACGGTAACTACGTTAAAGGCACGGTGCTTCTGGTTCTCCGCAAGCGCACAGGCACGAGCGAAGCATTCCTTGACGAGATAAATGCCGACATCAAAGCCGAGGTCGTCAGCCAGATAGAGAGTATGCAGACCCTCGACGACAAGGACGCCCCAAACTTCGCCGACCCAGACTATGTGCTGGCCGCCTATGCCGCCAGCCTAAAAGCGCTGACCTCATACTCGTCCATCGGTGAGATAGACCTTGACTATGAACTGGATAAAGCTATCAACGACCCGAAAAACTCCAAAGTAGTGGCTCTCATTGAGCGTGCGAAAAAGCAAGCCTACGACTGCATCATCCCTACGGACTTCGATAGCTACCTTTGGAAAGAGCTTACCTCCGCCGAGCGGTTCTATATCAAGGGCTTGGAAAATGAGAAAAATGGCGGCTACCAGATCTCCGCCTATCAGGAGTACGCCAGGGGCTTCGCAATCAGCAGTTACAGTCAGCTTATGGCGAACGAAAGAGCCAATACCTGCCGCCTGAAAACGCCGCAGGAGTTCGCCATGAGGCGGATAAATGAAGTCCCCGGCTTCGAGGGATCCGCCCTGCGCCTCATCCTCGCCGCCATCCACATCGCCATCAAAGAGGATGAAAAACCCGGTAAGGGCTTGTGGCACTTGAAAAACAGCCTGACCGACTATTGGGGCAGCCGTGATATGCTCCGGCAACTACTCTCGTTTCTTAAAGACACGGGCAGTATCGACAATATGCCCCATTGGAAAGAGGCGGCGCAAATGGCCGAGCATATCTATGTTTTGGTGGACAACGACCATGTATAGACTTTACCTGGGCATCCTGACGGGCGCTCAAAATCAAATCGGCAGTCGCTGACTGCGAAACGGCGAAAGGTGATTGAATGAACCGATATTCCACACGCGCGGGTAAATTAGGCGAGCAATTCCTGAACGCCAAACTGCAAGGCGCGGCAAGCTATGACCGCATCGCCGGGTACTTCTGCTCGTCCATTTTAGAGGTTGCGGGCGAAGCGATAGAAGCCGTGTCTGGCAAAGTTCGGGTCATCTGCAACTCCGGCGTAATGCCATCCGATGTAGCGGTAGCCAAGATTGCCATGCGTGGGGAGTGGAACGACTTCAAGCCCGAAGAAGCATATACTTCTAACGGGGCGATTGCCCGCTTGAAAAAGCTCTATACGCTTTTGAAATCTGGTAAGTTGGGCGTCCGCGTCCTGCCGGACAGCGTTTACGGGCTGATGCACGGCAAAGCAGGCGTGATAACCTACGCCGATGGCAGCAAAACTTCTTTTCTCGGCAGCATCAATGAAACCGCCGCCGCCTTCTCAGTAAACTATGAGATGATATGGGAGGATAGCGAGCCGGATTCCGTGAAGTGGGTGCAGGCAGAGTTTGACGCATTCTGGAACAACAGCTACGCCATCCCCCTGTCCGAATATGTGATTGAGGATATGAAACGCTTATCAGAGCGGCGCTGTGTGCCACTCAAAGACTGGCGGGAAACTGTGGACGACCCTGTTCCCGCCGTTGCGGTTGAAGAACCTATATATCGCGAGCAGTTAGGACTGTGGGCGCACCAGCAGTATTTTGTAGCCCGCGCTTTTGGTGAACACAAGCAAAAAGGTGGCGCAAGGCTGCTGCTTGCCGACCAAGTAGGTCTGGGCAAGACCGTCCAGCTTGCCATGAGCGCCAAGCTGATAGCCCTGTTCGATGACAAGCCAGTGTTGATTATCGTGCCGAAGACACTGCTGTTTCAATGGCAGGATGAACTCAAATCCCTTCTCAATATGCCCTCCGCCGTGTGGACGGGCAAACTGTGGGTGGACGAAAATGGCTACGAGTATCCCGCCGACAGCGTGAAATCTATACTTAAATGCCCCCGTAAAGTGGGGATTATATCCCAAGGTCTCGTTACTCGCAAATCTGAATCCGCAGAGCTTTTGAAGTCCATGCGGTTTTCTTGCGTGATTCTCGATGAGGCGCACCGGGCGCGCCGGAAAAACCTTGGCAAAGACCCGGATAAGCACAAGCCGCAGATGAACAATCTGCTTGCTTTCCTGAACGAGATTACTTTCCGAACTACGAGTTTGCTATTGGCGACCGCCACCCCAGTACAGATAGACCCCATTGAAGCGTTTGACTTGCTTGCCGCCTTGGGTATGCCGCAAGACGCAAACAAGATTCTTGGTGACATATACAGCGTTTGGCGGCACACACCTGGTCTTGGTATCAAGTACCTACAGGGAGAAGAACCCTACCCGACCGCCGAAGCGGAAATGTGGAAAATCGTCCGCAATCCCTTTCCTCCGGGTAGTGAGGAAAGGAGCTTTGAGATACTCAGGTCACAGCTTAACATATCTAACGATACCGCTGTCTTGCCGCAAAGCCAGTACGACAAGATGGACAACAAACAGAAGAACCGAGTCAAAACCCTTTACGGCGACCATGACTTCATCAAGAATCACAACCCCTATATCCGCACTATTATACGCCGCACCCGCAACTTCTTGGAGGACACGAAAAACCCCGATACAGGCGAACCCTACTTGAAAAAGATAAACGTCCGGCTGCTCGGCGAAAGCGCTGATGACGCGCTGGAGCTATCCGGTTACATGGAGGATGCATACAAAATTGCCAAGCAATTTTGCGAAATTCTATCATCGCGGGTCAAAGGCAGCGGCTTTATATCCACTCTGCTTTTGAAGCGTATAGGCAGTACCATGTTCGCCGGGGAAAACACCGCCAAGAAGATACTTGCCTGGACTGCCGAGGGCAAGGACATACTGCGCTCCCTTTATGACGAGATAGACGATGGGGATGAAGAAGAAAACGAAAACGAGGAACTCACCCAAGAAGAAATCAACTGCCTTGAAAAGCTCGTCAATGTTCTGAAATCTAATACCGACACCGACCCGAAATATAACCGCGTCAAGTCAATCCTGTTTAGCGGCGTTGAGGGCGAGGGCGCATGGAAAGACAAAGGCTGCATCCTGTTCACCCAATACTATGACAGCGCCGTCTATGTTTCCGAGCGTCTGTCAAAGGAATTTGCCGATACCCCGATCGGCCTGTATGCAGGCGGTGACAAGTCCGGCATCTACACAGGCGGCTTGCTCCGCAAGACCAGCAAGGACAAAATCAAACGCCTTGTCAAAATGCGCGAACTGATGATACTCGTCGGCACGGATGCCGCCTCCGAAGGCTTGAACCTGCAAGCCTTGGGCACGCTCATCAACATCGATCTGCCGTGGAATCCCACCAGATTGGAGCAGCGCAAAGGCCGTATCCAGCGTATCGGCCAGTTGGCGGACACAATCTACATTTACAATATGCGCTACAAGGATTCGGTTGAGGACAAGGTACACAGCAGACTCTCCGATCGCTTGCAAGGTATCTACAACCTGTTCGGTCAGATACCCGATGTCTTGGAGGACGTATGGGTAGCCATAGCCCAAAAAGACGAAGAACGCGCAGAGCTTGCCATCAGCAGACTTCCCACAAAGAACCCCTTCGTGCTGAAATACGAAGAAGTGATACCCGACTGCGGCGATTGGGAGAAATGCGCCGTGGTACTGGATAAACAAGACGAATTGAATGAACTGCTGAAAGGATGGTAAAGCACAAACGCTGCGAGGAAGCCAAACGCCCGATTATTCAAGGGAATATTAACCGCGCGGCGAGTCTTTCTCAAGAATAAACTTCGGCGCCGATATTTCATAGTATTTCGCGTAAACGCCTTTTAGACCCATAAGTTCTTCATGCGTCCCCTGCTCCGCGATGCCGTCGCCATTGAGCACGATAATCCGCTTCGCGTTTTTTATGGTAGAAAGCCGATGCGCGATTACAAATGTCGTACGGTTTTTCGCCAGTTTTTCAAAGCTTTCCTGAACAATACGCTCGCTCTCATTATCCAAAGCGGATGTCGCCTCGTCAAATATAAGAACAGGCGGATTTTTCAGAAAGACCCGAGCTATGCTCAGTCGCTGTTTTTGCCCTCCGGACAGTTTCACGCCCCGCTGACCAATATCGGTATCATAACCTTCAGGCAGTTCCATAATAAAGTCGTGGGCATTGGCGCGCTTTGCCGCTTCCACGATCTCCTCATCCGGCGCCTCAGGCTTGCCGTATCGAATATTATCTTTAACTGTGCCTGTAAATAAATACACATCCTGCTGGACAATACCTATTTGGTCACGCAGGGATTTAATAGTGAATTCTCGGATATCCCGCCCGTCCAGTTTGACCGAACCTTCATCGGCTTCATAAAAGCGCGGGATAAGGCTGCAAAGTGTGGTCTTGCCAACCCCAGAAGCGCCGACCAGAGCCAGGTATTCCCCTGGCGCCACGCTTAGATTCACATTGCGCAATATATACGGAAGGTTATCGGCATACCGGAACGAAACATTGTCAAATTCTACACTGCCTTCAGCGCGCTGTAAATCCGCCGCTTTTGGGCCATCCATAATATCCGGGCTTATTTCCATAATTTCCTGAAACCGGACAAAACCGGCCGCGCCGTTTTGAAACTGCTCGGTAAAATTGATTAACCTGCGGACGGGTTCAATGAGAGTATTTATGTACAGCAGAAACATTATCAGCCGGGGCAAGTCAAAACCGCCCGTATGGATAAACCCCGCGCCGGCGATAACAACCAGAATGGTAATAAACGAAATGAACGCGCCCAGTCCGCTGTGAAATACAGCCATGGCGCGGTAACTGTCACGTTTGCTGTCCACAAATCTGCTGTTTCCGACGTTGAATTTGCGGATTTCCAGCTCCTCATTCGCGAAAGATTTGACTACGCGTACACCGGAAAGGCTGTCTTCTATCTGCGCGTTTATATCAGCGATGCGCTCACGGTTTCGTCTAAAGGCCGTTTTCATCAATTTGTTGCAGTGTACGGCAAAAACAACCATAAACGGTAGCACTGCGGAGATCGTCAGCGTAAGCATCCAGTTAACGCGCATTAAAATGATAAGGGAACCTATAATTTTAACAATGGAGATTAAAACATCTTCCGGGCCATGATGAGCTAGTTCTGTTACGTCAAACAGATCCGTGGTGATGCGGGACATCAATTGACCGGTTTTTTGGTTGTCATAATAGCTGAAAGAGAGTTTTTGAAGATGCTGAAACAGGTCGTTTCTCATATCAAATTCCATCTTGGCGCCCATTACGTGTCCCCAATAGGTAATGTAAAAATTGCTGACAAACTCAACCACCAGCAACAGCAAGAACACCATCGAGATTCTAACCAGCATGTCGGAGTTTATACCTTCCGGCGCGATTGCCTGGCCGGTAATTTTATTTACAAGAAGCGGATACGCCAAAACGACTCCTGAAGCCAGAAACGCGAAAAATAGATCCGCCGCTAAAACTCTTTTGTACGGTTTGTAGTAAGATAAAAATTCGCCAAATTTTCCATTCAACCTGTTACGCACCTCCCTGATTCTCATAGTCTATCACAATTAATCCTTCTTGTGAATGGAGCCGGTTCTTTTTTGACAGTCGCGATATAAACGGCCCACGCACCCGATCACGTTGCCGGTTTTATCGCCGCTTCTGGGAAAAGGGAGAAGAATTTGAAGCGCATGGTCGCTATTACAAAATTATCAAAGCTATTCGGCAAAAATTGTTACCAAAACAGCTTGAAAAATATCCGATACCTGGTGTATACTATAGCCATAGTGATTTGAGTGGCGGCATAATGCCATTTGGCATAATGCCATCTGTCTTAAAGACACCTGTCAATTAAGATAAGCCATTTCACATCGCTGCGAAGCTCCTGAGTTGTTCGACAACCTATTATTTTGAACCTACAGATGGAAAATGGGAGTTCTATTATTGTGCAACCCACGTCAGGCCGCATGCTATATTATCGGCGGAAGGCGGGCGGTTGTTCTGCGGACACCCCCCTAGCGAGAGCTAGGTGTCAAAATATAGGACCGGCATCTTGGGACTTTTTGTATTTATTCAAAGATTTTCTATATTGTGGAATGTATCTGCGTATCGATGTATCGATGTACCGTATGGGACGCATCGACCTATCAGTATCAAATCAGTATCAGGATGAAAGGACGAATCATAATGCACGCCGTATTAGTCAAAGCCAGGCAAGGGGATCCCGATTCTTTTGCTGAACTTATAAAACCATATGAGCGTCTTATATATAACCTGGCATGGCACTACGCGCATAATAGAGAAGACGCCAAAGATATAACACAAGATACCTACATAAAGGCATATAAAAATCTTGGCCAGTGCAAGTCGGCGGATTCTTTTAAAGCGTGGTTAACGCGCATTGTAATTACCACATCGCTGGACTACCTGCGCGCGCGTAAACGCAACGCCGAAGATTCGCTTGATGAGCGCGAAGAAGCGGGTATTTTTTTTGCCGCAGCATCACACGATCAAGACCCCGAAGCCAAGGTTTTGGCAAACGAAACAAGCGACGCGGTGCGGCGCGCGGTGTCGCTTTTACCAGCAGAACAGCGTACCCTCGTCATTTTGCGCGACCTGCAAGGTTTCAGCTACGAAGAGATATCAAAAACAATGAACCTGCCGTTAGGTACTGTGAAGAGCAGATTGTCGCGAGCCCGGTTGAAACTAAGGGAACTTTTATTGGGCCATTCGCGTCTTAATGTCGAAGGGAGGAACTCACATGCTTAAATGCGAAAAAGCGCGGGAGCTTATCCCCCTTTTAATCGACAACGCATTGTCCTACGCCGATGTACAAAAAATAACCGATCACATTGCGCAATGCGATAGCTGTCGCGCATTGTATGAGGAGATGAAAGGTATTTTGCAAACTCTTCACGAAACGCCGCCTGTGGATCCGCCTGATGGTCTGCACAATGAAACGATAACGATGATAAAAGAAAAGGCAAAACTACAGACAAAGCCTAAAGCGCGCGCGCTGATGAGGGCGTATGTCTATGCGGCGGCAAGCGCTGTCGCCGCGTTTGTTTTGGTGTGCGTAATAAGTTCAAGCCTGGAACCGGGGCTATATTCTGCGCGTAATTACGGCGTGATTGAACAGTCGGCCGCCAGTGCGCCAGACAGTTACGCAAATTACAATGATCCTCTAGAATTCGAGGAATCCGGGGCCGCGAGGGAGGCGGACAGCGGCGAGAGTTTGTCGTCGTCTGTTAGTGCTGCCGACGAATTTAGCGAATACGGCGATAGCGACTCTCAAATCGCCCGTCTAGAAGTCCCTGATACTATTGAAAAATACGATGGTTCTGTGAACGCGCGGCTGGGTAGATTTGACCCTGAAATTGTCGTGAATAATCTGTCTTCGGACTCCACTGACGCCATCACCCATTTTTATATTACCATCGCGGTAAACGATTTAGAACAAATAAAGGAAGAGCTTCAAAATTTCCCGGGCTGGACATTGTCATCATCGTACTCGGAAACAGATGCGTATATTAGCCAAAGGGTTGGCATAGAGAATTTTGAAGCCGCTAAAGATCTATTGCGAGGTTTTGGATCCGTTCAGAGCGAAAGCGAGACGGTAAGTATCGCGCAAGCAGACTTAACGGAGCTATACGCCAGGCTTACCAAAAAAGAGGAAGAGAAATCCCGTTTGTTGGACATTTTAGCCAAAGTTACCGATTTGGACGTCATGCTGATTGTGGAGCAAAGGTTGAGCGACGTTAACAACGAATACGACAATATTTACACAAATATGCGCGACATAGCTAATAACACCGTATCGCCCTACATTCAGATAAATTTAAGAGAAGAAGCGACTGCGGTGGCGCGACCAGATATACCGACATTTGGCGCGCGCGTTAAAAATTCGTTTGTTAGTTCGGCCAATAGAATGATACAGTTTGGACAAAACGTTTTGATAGGCTTGGCGAATATGATAGTACCGCTGGGGATCATCGTCATGGGTGGTTTTGTGTGTTGGCTAATCGCTATGGCTATCGTGAAAAGAGGGAGTAAATCGCCTTGAAGAAAATGGTTATTAATAAAATTATTAATAATAAGATTATTATTTTAACAGCGGCTATATTAGCGATAACTGGTTGCAGCGCTAATTCGAGCCAATCCGCGCCGCAAGCCGCATCCGATAGCATCGCCGGTTATTATGGCGACAGTGGCGGCGCCCCTTATGAAGCCCCCGCCGCCGTGAGCAGCGAGGAGTCAGGGGAAATGTATTATTATGATAATGGCAAAATGACTTCGGATTCCGCAGCGCCGGACGCTTATCAGGGGACGGGCGATCAGCGCGAAAGTAAGATAATCAAAACCGGGTTTGTTAACTTGGAGACCAACGCGTTTGACGACAGCGTGAGCAGAATCGAAACGCTGGTTAAAGAAGCGGGCGGATATGTCGAAAACTCCAACCTGCATAACGCGAATTCTGGCAGCAGAATTTTTGAAGCTGTGTACCGTGTGCCCAGTGAGTCTTTTGATCAAGTGAAAAGACTGATGGAGGGTGTGGGACGCGTTGTTTCATCCAGCGAACAGCAAGAAAATGTGAGCCCGCAATACTATGACACGCAGGCAAGGCTTGAAACAAAAAACGTGGAGGAACAGCGCTTATTGGATATGATAGCACAGACCAATGATGTGAAAACGCTGCTGGCGTTGGAACAGTATTTGGCGGAAGTGCGCACTGATATAGAGATTTACGCGTCGCGCCTAAAAGATATAGACAGTCGCTCATCGTTTTCTACCCTTACACTGTCGCTTTACGAGCAATTAAACGTTCGGCTGACGGCGGGCGAGACTCCGTTTGGCGCGCGACTGACGAATAGTTTTGTAAATTCTGTAAACAATACCATTACATTCTTTGAAAACGTATGTATATTTTTAGCCGGATCCATTTTACCACTGTTGTTTATTGCTATTGTAGTCACAGCTGGGCTTGTCACCTATAAATTTTTTTCAAAAAAGCATAAGGAGAGAATTGTATGAAGAAATTGATCTTTTCAAAAATGGGCATTGCGCTGTTGGGCCTGGCGTTTACCTTGGCGGCGAGCGCGTGCGCGTCAAACGGTTACGCCGCAACGGAAGCTTCAGGGGTAAGCAATGCCGCAGGATCGGCCAGTTCCTCAGAAGCGCGTAAAATCATAGTAACCGGCACAGGATCGGTAAACGTAAAACCAGACATCGCGTACATTGACATTGGGGTTAGCACTCAAAACAGCGACGCAAAAGCGGCGCAAAATGAAAACAGCGCGAGCATGGATAAGGTTATAGCCGCCATTAAATCACTCGGCGTAGCGGAGAAGGATATTCAAACCACCAGTTTTAGCATTTACCCTCAATATGACTACAGGGAAAACGATGGCACGCAGAAAATTACAGGGTACCAAGTAGTAAACCAGGTTCGCGTTACCGTTCGTGACATATCAAAAACGGGCGAGTTGCTTGGCAAAGTAATCGACGCGGGCGCAAACTATGGCGGGGGTATTCAGTTTTCTATAGAAGACTCCAGCGAGGCGTACGCGCAAGCCATGGATGGAGCTATAAAGGGCGCGAAAAGCAAGGCGGAAGCCATAGCCAAATCGCTGGGCGTAAGCGTAGGCGCTCCAATTGAAGTGCTTGAGCAAGGCGGCACGTACAAACCTGTAAACTACTTTGGCAACAGTAATGATCTAGTGGCCATGCGCGATAATAGTATCGCCGAGAGCGCGTCAATACAAACGGGCGATCTGCTCATATCAGCGGATATCCAGGTTGTGTTTACCTATTAGGGTGAAGAATTAAACGCGTTTTGACAAAGGGAGGGCGGCTAATGCCGCTCTTTCTATACCATCATATATTGCGCCTTTTCGTGTACCGATTCCATGTCGCCGATAATCGTCCAATGCCCGCCCTTAGTGGAACCTTCGCGCCTTATAAGATTTTTCTTTTGCAGACCGTTCAGGTAACGCTGCACAGTTCTTTCCGACTTTGACAGCATCGCCGCCAACTGCTCCGCAGTTACTGTGGGATTCTCCGCTATAGCTTCGATAGTTGCTTGTTCTTGCTTTTTTAATACGACATTTCTTACGACATTCGTCATTTTTTCTGTCGTAAGAAATTTCTCGTCTGGGCGGTAGAATACCACCGCAAAGCCAAGTTTTAGCATTTGGAACTCCACCTTAACGTCCGCCGCCTCACAGGCTTCGGTTATGCGCTTTAAGCCCGTGCCGAAACTTTCGATGTCTTTCGAGTAGTACATTAGCTGCGCCAAGAGTGGATTCCGCTTTACCGAGCGCCCTGTGCCGTCAATGAAGTCCTGCGGAGTCAGACCTTCGGGAAATGTTCCGGGGTTATATATCTCAATTCGGTTCGGGTGTATCGTGACTTCGTTGTTTTGTGACGAGGTATACTGTCGGTGACAATACGAGTTGATAATCGCCTCGCGGACGGCTTCTATCGGGATTTCAGGGATTTCCTTGCGCTGAATGGAACCGTCAAGCACCACGCGCCAGCGGATATTACTTCTAATATACTTTTCGGCTACCTCAACAAGTTCCGTGACACTGCCACTTTTGCGGTCGATGTCGATGAACGTGAGACGCTCCAGACCCGCGAAAATTGCCATTTGAATTTCCAAGTTCAGAGAACCGCAGAAAAGCACATCAGCAGCGTTTTTTAGATTGCCGTCCTCTATGACGCCAAGCTTGTGCAACACTTCGGCGTTGTCAGTATAGGCAAAGTCAATGCGTCCCGCGCGATTGGCGCGGTCAATGTAATCGCTCAAAATGGCGTTGTCCACATCGGCGACGGTTTTTCGCGAAATATCACTGTCCCAAGCATCGCGTCCAGCGTTCTTTTTGAGGATATAGCTTTCAAGTTCAGCGGCGGACATCTGCTTATCGCTGTCGGCTACGCGGATATATGCCCTGCCGTAGGCGTAATACGGCGTGTCGGCGCCTGCAAACTTGACATGGATACAATGCGTGTCGCCAATATAAACGGAGTTAATTTCAGGATAAATCTTCGGCTCAATGTGATTTGAGACAGCGTCACTTACGTCACGGAGCGTCTTGTCGGATATACCCATGCCGAGCGGTGTTCCGTCGTTTCGAATACCGAAATACAGTTCGCCGCCGCCGTGTTTGTTGAGTATAGCGGCCATAGAGATAACGCCCTCGTTCAGTTCGGCGGTGGTTTTCTTAAATTCCAGCTTTTCGTTCTCTTTGCCGAATTTCATTTCTCATCCTCCATTCTCTTATCAGGCACACCTTGAACGGAACTGTAAGTATTTCTGTCAATCAAATAGCGGATTTTATACTAATGTTAAGCACACAGTTCCTCTTAATACAGTAATCTAATCCTTCTTAAAATGCAACGTCAATTTTTGCGGCATACTGAAATTGCTCCGCGCCCTTTGACAAGCCCGCCAATATCTGCTACACTTTTTGCAAAGGGGGATGCGCGATGCAAAAACGGCAACTTTTATATTCTGGCAAGGCTAAAGATATCTACGCGACCAGCGATCCGAATCTTGTGATTATGCGTTACCGCGATGACCTCACCGCGCTTAATGGTGAAAAACGCGGCTCGTTCGAAGGCAAGGGCGCGATTAACCAAGCGGTATCTGATACGATATTTGCCTTTCTGGAAAATCGCGGAATCAAAACGCACTTCGTTAAAACTCTTGGCGATAATGAGACGCTGGTCAAGGCTGTCACGATACTACCGCTTGAGGTGATTGTACGAAACGTTGCGGCTGGAAGTTTTTCGCGCAAATATGGCGTTAAAGAGGGCACGCCGCTTAAATCCGCCGTGCTTGAATATTCGTACAAAATGGATGAGCTTGGTGACCCCATGCTTGCCGAGAGTCATATACTGGCGTTGGGGCTGGCCACGCAAGAACAATTGAATAAAATAGCTGATTCCACCTATAAAGTAAACGACGCGCTAAAAGAATTGTTCTCCCGGTTGGGGCTTAACCTTATAGATTTTAAAGTAGAATTTGGGGTAACAAGCGACGGCGACATACTCCTTGCGGACGAGATAACACAGGACAGTTGCCGACTTTGGGATATGGAGACGGGCGTTAGGGTAGATAAAGATCGTTTTCGGCAAGATTTAGGCGGCGTGAAAGACGCGTACCAGGATTTGTTGGAACGGCTGACGCGAGCGTCCACACCTACATCTTGCGAAAACGCATGACCACCGCGCTGGCGATTAACGCGCAGCAAGCAACCGCATACATAACATACATAGATGTGCCCAGGGGTTTCCACGCGTGAATGGTCTGCGCCTCCATATTGGTCATTAGAAGAGGGTACAGCGCAAGGCCAAGCGCGCACGTCACCGCAGTTTGAACGCACTTGGCCGCCGTGTGTACGCCCGCGCGTATGTCTGTTCCTTTTAAGACGGCTGCGGTTTGCGTATGTATAGATAGCCCGCCGAATGAAATGAACATAGCGGAGAGTATTATCTGCCACTCAAGCGACAGTTTTGTCGCTGATCGCGCCAGCGTGAACACGCCATTTGTCATTTCCAGCGCCCCGGTAAAGAGCACCGCAAAACTTCCGCCCGCAAACATCCCCGCCACACCGGAAAGGACGCTGAACAAAATAATGGTACCGCCTATAAGCAGCATGTTTTCCATCGATTGCATAATGCTTTCTGATATCACTTTACCCAGTGGCGCATCGCCAACAAAGCGCGTGTCGACTTTCGAAGGCGCATAATGATTATTTTCCCCATCTTTATCTTTATAAAACCTGAATAGCATGCCGGTTATTAGCGCCGAGGCATAGTGTATGAGCATAATAAAATATCCTACGCGGGCGGATGAAAAGATCCCTACCCCCACTGCCCCCAAGATAAACAGCGGCCCCGAATTATTGGTAAACGTTAGCATACGTTCTGCTTGCGCCTGGTTTATTTCGCCCCTCTCGCGCAAAATTGCCGTCACCTTTGCCCCCATGGGGTAGCCGGACAAGAATCCCGACACCAGCGCGAGTCCCCCCTGCCCTGGCACGTTAAACAGCAGTTGCATGACAGGATTTAATATGCTCCCCGCGAACGAAAAAAAGCCCGTTTTGCTTAAAATGTTTATTAATATCATAAAAGGCAGCAATGTGGGCATGATTTGGTTAAGCCACAATTGAACGCCGTTTTTCGCGGACTCCAGTAAAGTGTCTGGAAACATTACCACGCATAAAATAACAGCCAATATGATGATCGTTATCGCAATATTTCTAAAACGCACGAAATCACCCCAGCTTAATATATGCCTCCAAACACCGTATAAGAAGGAATTTTATGCCTAAGCACAAACCCGAAGGGGTTACGAAAATCTCCGTAGGTTCCCCAAAAAAGACCACATATGCCGAAAAAGGCCCCGTTTATCTGCGTGACCGCCGAGAGGCAAAAAGTCGCAACAAGTCCGCAAGGCTCGTGTCCATTTGGTTTTTTGGTTTTGTCATTATATACATAGCCCAAAGCGTCTTTGGTTTTGCTTTTGGCAAGCAGGCGCGAATAGAACAAGTGACCCTTGGCGTCGTGTCTACGGTAGCAAAGTTTGACGGGCTTATTATTCGCGACGAGACTATTTACACTGCGCCGACAGACGGAGAGCTGGTTTTTTTTGTCAGAGAATTTGAGCGCGTTAAAAAAGGCGCCGCGATTTGCGCCGTGCAAGACATAGCGCAGGTGGATCGCATTGTAAGCGAACTCAACGATGTCAACGCCGAACTCCTAAAATTGCAAGAAACCCGCGGTTCCCTCGCCGACTCCGACGGACGCGTTAGGCAGCTTAACGCGCATATGAAAGATACCCTTAGCGCGGGGCTTATGACGCTTACGCAAGATTTATCGGCAATTGGCAAGCTCAAAGAAGACATTGAGCAATCCGTCGCTTTGCGCAACGACGTTTTACAATCCGATTCGGCGCGATTGTTATCGGCTTCGGCGCAAAAGCGAGAGCAGCTGTCCGCCGAATTATCCCGTTATCAATCTATTACCACAGCTCAAGGCACGGGTATTGTGTGTTTGCAATTCGACGGCTTTGAGACCCAGCTAACGACTGATCTTATGGAAGTTGTGCCCAAAGAATTATTTAAATTAAACCCAATGTTAACCGTATCCCCTCTCATTGTAAAACCCGGCGATCCAATATTTAAGCTGACAAGCAATGTGTGGTATATCGCGGCGTATATACCCAACGCGCATGTAGAGGGTTGGGAAGAAGGCCAAAATATTACTATTCGCGCTGATCGTGAAATCCCTGTTACCATACAAAAAATAATACCTGACAATGATGAAAAGTACGTGCTGTTAAAATCAACTCGCTATTTGGAAAACTACGCGAACGAACGCTCGCTTACTTTTTCATTAAGTGAATCGTATGACCAGGGCCTTAAAATTAGCAGATCGGCTGTGATGGACAAAGAAGCCCTGCGAATTCCACGCGAATTGGTAACTTTGAGTGGAGCGGCGGGAGATGTCGCTATTTTAGAAAAAACCGATGGCAGCGTCGTTGAGGCGCAAGTCTTACAAACGGATGAGTTCGCTGTGTTTGTCGCGGTTATACCAAAAGTATTGGAGGCGGGCATGCAGCTTGTGACGCCGGGAAGTGATACCGAAGCGTCAGACTTTGGCGGCACTCCCATAAGCCAGGCGGTAACTGTAAAGGGACTGTACAAAGCCAATACAGGTATAGCGGAGTTTAAATCGATCATCGTAGACGACACAAAGCAAAATACCGATTACTATATTCTTGATCCCGAGCTTAACCGCGCCATAAAAGAGAAGGATAGCATCGTTACCAATCACTCGCTTGTGACAGACGGCGAATTGTTATTTTGAGGTGAGAGCATGAGCATAGCCGACAACATAAAACGCGTTATTAATAATATAGGCGAGGCGGCGATACAAAGCGGCCACAATCCACAAGACATTATGCTGGTCGGCGTTACAAAAACGGTGGGCGTTGAGCAGGCGCGTGAGATGCTTCAAGCGGGCGTAAATAATATTGGTGAAAACCGACCGCAGGAGCTTTTGCGCAAATATGGGGCGCTTACCAAAAATGAAGCTGGTATGGAAACGAGTATGGAAGCAAATATAAAGGCGCGAACGCGCTGGCATCTTATCGGTCACTTGCAGACCAACAAGGTAAAAAGCATAATAGGGCAAGTCTCACTAATACACTCTGTCGATAGCTTGCGCCTGGCGGAGGAGATTGATAAGCGCGCGGCCCAGATCGGGCGCGTTGTGGATATTCTCGCGGAAATAAATATCGCCCGCGAGCAATCGAAACATGGGATATATCCAGAAAAGGCACGCGAATTCGCGCTGCTTCTGCTTAAATTAACCAACATTCGTCTCAAAGGCCTTATGTGTGTTGCGCCTAATGTCGAAAATCAGGAGGATAACAGGAAATATTTTGCTCAAATGCGAGATATTATGATTGACATAAATAAAAATCTCGTTCATAATGAAAATCTGACAGACTTATCGATGGGCATGACAAACGACTACATCGCCGCGATATGTGAAGGTGCGACGATTGTTCGCGTAGGTACGGGCATATTCGGCGCTAATTAACAAAGGTTAAATTTTTAGGAGGGGCGCATGTGAAAAATATGATCAAAAAGTTTTTCCGCAATGTGATGCTGGGTACAGAGTACGATGACGAAATTTATGAAGGGTACGCGGAAGGGGAAAAACTGGAAGAAGACGTTAAGCACGAAGAATCTACCCGGCTCGAAGCCGTCCGTGGCCGCAAAAGTGAAGACAAAAGCAAAATAATCAACTTTCGCAGCGGCGCGCAAATGCAGGTTATGCTCACCTACCCCAAAAAGGTAGAAGAAGTTACTGACATTTGCGATTATTTGGTAGATGGTACTATTTGCGTTGTTAACCTTGAGGGTGTGGATCGTGCCATATCTCAGCGCATAGCAGATTTTTTGGGTGGCGCTATATATGCCATAGAGGGAGAGATCGAACCCATTAACAATTACATTTTTGTCGTAGCGCCCTCAACGGTACGCATTTCGAAAGACACAGGCGAAGAATTGCAAGCAAGCAATATTTTGCCATGGATAGCTTCATCGTTTAAATAACTTGGTTTAAATAACTACTACATAACCGTTTTGGAAACCGCAAAATAAAAATGTCCGCAGCGCTCATACGCAGTTACTTTATTCTGTGGCTCTTGAGTATGTTTTAGGAGGTTGGATGGAACGAGACTTGTTTAAACGATTAAAAACGCCGGAAGAGAAACTCGCTCTCGCGAAGGTTTTGGACCGGCTTTTTTTGTGTCAGAGTAGCGATAATTGCGCGTATAGCGATTTTGTCGATATTTTGCACGCAAATAAATTTATAAAGTGGATACAAGAAGAGTGCGGCGCGTTAGGGATTGCCTATGGCGGCGCGGACGGTTGCGAGCGCGTGATGATCGGTTTTTGCCCTGAAGGCGTTGCGCCAGAGTTTCCCATCTCCCGTGTTCTTATAAAATATAACGATAAGTTTGGCAAGCTTTCGCATAGGGATTTTTTGGGTTCGCTGTTGGGCCTGGGCATAGATCGCAGAATGATTGGCGATATTATTGTAGACGATACGGTAGTCACTTTTGTCAGCAATAGCATAGCCGACTATATCTGCGCTAACCTAAAAAAAGTGAAACGCTCACCGGTGCGCGCCACTGTCAGCAGCGAGCCAGAAAGTCGTGATAGCTGGCTGCGGCCCGACAACGGATCGTTTACGCGCGTGTCAGTAACTCAAGCGAGGCTAGACAGCGTGATAAAAGCGGCGTTTAATCTCCCACGGCAAAAAGTGCAAAATCTGATAAAACATCATGTTAGCGTCGATTACGCGCCCGCAGCAAGCAGCAGTCAGGCGGTTAAAATAAACCAGACCATAACCGCGCGCGGCTATGGTCGAATTATTGTGCGTGAAATTTCGCAAAGTGGAGACAAGTTAATATTGCTGCTCAAATTGTATAAGTAGGCCCAGAGATGTGGGGATGTGGGGATGTGGGGATGTGGAATTGCACAATCTGTTTGCGCTGGCGTTATTGTATGATATAATTATAAGCAACAGATAGATTGCGCAAGCGCGGCAATTGCTGTCATTAATTTGCACAGGTGGGTATCATGGGTGAAGAGGAATATCGCGAAGCCGAACATATTGTAGCTGGGCGCAACGCCGTATTGGAGGCCCTGTCTGGCGAGGCGATCGATAAAATATATGTAAAACAAGGCGAACGCCATGGAAGCATAATAAAGATTATCGCTATCGCGAGGGAGCGCGGGATCGTCGTCGTCGAAGAACGGCACGGCGAGTTGGATAAACTCGCGCCAAAGCAAAATCATCAGGGTGTCGTCGCCTTGCGGCAACCCGTTTCATATGCCGACCCAAAGGACATGTTATCGCTGGCAAATCAACGCGGTGAGAAACCGTTTATCGTTATATTGGACGGCGTTTTTGATCCGCACAATTTTGGAGCGGTGCTGCGAACGTGCGAGGCGGCGGGGGCGCATGGGGTTATTATCCCCAAGCGACGCTCGGTAGGCGTAACACCCACGGTTGTTAAGACATCAGCCGGGGCGCTGGAACATATTATGGTCGCTCGCGTCACTAACGTGACCGATACCATACAAAAACTAAAGGCCGACGGCTTGTGGATATTTAAGGCGGATATGGATGGAATAGACATTTTTCAACCCCGATTATCTCCCCATCACAATACAATCGACCGCGATAATGCATCCAGCGCCGCAAAAGCGGCTGGCGGCCAGGCCAGCCCTGGTTTGGATTTTAGGGGAGCTATTGCCCTTGTATTTGGTTCTGAGGGATCCGGCGTCAGCCCACTTGTTGGTAAGCAATGCGATTTTTCCATAAAAATTCCAATGTTTGGGCGCGTTAACTCATTAAACCTTTCTGTCGCGGCCGCGATTGTAATCTACGAAGTTGTGCGGCAGCGGCAACTGACCGGGGCCTCCCCTTGAAAAAGGAATACCTGTTTGTAGATGGCTACAACGTTATCTTCGCGTGGTCTACATTGAACAAAATAGCCATGCAGTCACTTGAAAACGCCAGGCAAAAACTGCTTGACATCATGTGCGACTATCAGGGCCTAAAACAAAACATACTAACAGTTGTATTTGACGCTTACAACACGCGCGGGGGCCTGGGTTCAAAGCAAGATTACAACAATATTCACGTAGTTTATACCAAAGAGTTTGAAACAGCGGACAATTATATCGAGATGGAAGCGAATAAGCTTGCTAAAACACGCTCAACCATTCGTGTTGTGTCGTCGGACTACACAGAACAAATTATTATTTTGGGGCGCGGCGCCGTACGAATGTCGGCAATGGAGTTTTACCATGAAGTGGATCAGGCGCGAAAAACCGCGCGCAAGCGATTTATTGAAAACAAACCAGCAAAGAAAAACCCCCTGATAGATCTATTGGACAGTGACACGGCTAACGCCCTTGAGCGCTTGAGGCTGGATGCCGGCGATTCTAAATCTGGCAACTCCACATCTGAATCCAAATCCAAATCCAGATCAAAAAAGCATTAGCTTACGGCAATCGCGTTTTGCCTGTAATGCCCTTGTATATAAATAGCGTGGCAAGCCACGCTAAATAGGAGCGCGCCTACGTGTAGCCTTTTCGAAAAAAACAGATTGAAATATTAAGTGATTAGGTTTATACTACGGTAAAGGCATCAGATTTTGGCAAAAAGATTTGGGCAAAAGGTAAAGCATAAGTGTATTGTATTGCGCGAATGTGCCGAACCCATGCCGGGTCGGAGGAATAACGATGATAGAAGCCATTAGTTGCGGGGGAGTGGTTATTCATAAGGGCAAAGTATTGTTGCTTTATAAAAACCAAAACGGAAGATATATGGGCTGGGTTATGCCAAAAGGAACTTTAGAAACCGGTGAAACGTACAAAGAAACCGCTTTGCGCGAAGTGAAAGAAGAAACAGGCGTTAACGCGCGTATCGTCCAGTATATTGGTAAAACACAATACAACTTTCGCGGCACAGACGAAATTGTTAACAAAACGGTGTATTGGTATCTCATGGCTACCGATTCGTTCTACTGCAAACCGCAAGCCGAAGAATTTTTTGCCGACGCGGGGTTTTATAAGCAACACGAAGCCTATCACCTACTCAAATTTCATGATGAAAAACAAATCATGAGAAGAGCTTATAATGAATACAACGAACTAAAACGCGGCCGCGACTGGCACTATAGTGTGTATTTCGGCGGCTTGTAACATTCAGGAGGAGATGATGTTGTGCGGAAACACGCAAAGAGTAAAAATATCGTCATCGTTATAGCCGCTCTGCTCACTCTGCTTGCCGGGCTGGCAGCCTATATTATTACCAAATATTTTGAAGAAACCGCTAAGGATGAAGACTACTCCGATGAAGAATTCGTCGATGAAAATGGGGTTGTGTACACCGACGAACGCAATTTTGTATAATTAAAGAGCGGGCGCCCAATATGGCTGCCCGCTCTTTATTCGCCCATAACGCTTGGTTCGGCTGTAACGCTCGAATCGGTCGTAGCGCTTGGTTCGGTCGTAACTCCTAGGTCAGGCTGCTCTTCATCTTCCTCTTCTTCCACTGTCGATAGGTATAAGTATACGAGGGTGTTTTCAGAATAGTTTACGCCCCCTTTTGGAAACTGTCGATACACAGTATTACCGTTGCCCACACACTCATAATCCACACCTAAATCGTTAAGCGATTCAATGACATCGTTTAGTGGCATGCCGCTAAAGTCTGGAAGAAGATTACTGTTTGCGTCCGGATTTCCGTCTATAGCGTAGCTGGGCAAAATATTTTTATAATCTATTAGCTTTTGCAGCACGTCACGCAGCATAGGTACGGCGGAAGTGCTTCCCTGTTCGCCACTTTGAGGGTTGTCTATAAGGGCGAGCGCAATATATTGGGGGTCTTCAACTGGTAGGTACGCCACGAAAGCAAGCCTGTGGCCGCCGCTGGCGTAACCTTCTGAAGTAGCCTGCTGGGCCGTGCCTGTTTTGCCTCCTATGTTGTACCCGTCTATCATAGCCAGCCTGCCCGTGCCACTGTCAGATATTACCAATTGCAACGCCTCGCGCATCCAGTCGGAGGTTTCTTTTGATATAACCCTACGTATTATCTGCGGCTCGAAAGTTTCGCTCACGCTGCCATCCGCATCGGTTATTTGCTTCACGACAAACGGTTTTAATAAGTACCCACCGTTGATAACCGCCGCGAACGAAGATATAGACTGTATAGCCGTAGTGTTAAACCCCTGCCCGAATGATGAGGTCGCAAGCTCTACAGGGTTAAGCTGATCCAGCGAATACATAATAAGGTTGCTGCTTGCCGCGTTTTCATTAGGCAGATCGATCCCTGTTTTTTCCGCAAACCCGAATTCATTGCGATATTGAAAAAAACGATCGCGCCCCAACTTTTCCACTATTTCCATCATACCGACATTGCATGAGTTCGCCAATACCTGTTCCAGCGTTTGCTCACCGTGGGAGCCGCCCGTCGCCCCTACCCAACAGTTAATGCGCGTGTTCAGCACCATCTTGTAACCGGCGCAATAAAAGGTGTCTTCCGGGCTTATAACGCCTTCTTCAAGCGCGGCCGCGACTACTATGGGCTTAAATATAGACCCCGGCTCGAATGTGCTTGTTATGGAAAAATTGGCCCACATGTCATACATCGCGTTTAGCCTTTCATTTTCTGTCAGGGTCTCCCATTGCTCTTCAAGAGCCTTATCTGTAAATCCAGAGGGATCGCTGGGTTTATCAGGGTCAAACGAAGGCGACTGCGCCATGGCAATTATTTCGCCTGTGTTTGGATCCATAACAACAATAGCGGCGTGATCCGCGAAGTATACATTCACCGCATCATCCGCCGCCTGCTTTGAATATTCTTGTATGGTGGCATCTAGTGTTGTAACAATGGTTTTGCCCTGCTCCGCCGGCTTTTCTTCTGTTATTGGCCCGTCTGATGTGTAGGTGCGAAACACGCGCCCAGAAACGCCCGTCAACTGATCGTCGTATGTATTCTCCAACCCCCACGCTGCGCCCTGGTTACGCAAAAAACCTATTATCTGCGACGCGAAGTCCCCCCGGGGATAATGACGAAGCACCTGCATTTCATAATACACGCACACAAGTTTGAAGGCCTTGGCGTTAGCGGTCGTTATGCCTGCGCCAAGCAGTTTGTTGTAATCCACGCCCTCATCTATGGCCGTTTTAATGGTCTGCCATTTGTCTATGGGGACTCCGCGCTCTAAGATATAGTAGTTGCGATTGGCATTGGCGGGGTCGTCCGCTATGGCTCTTATCTCATCCGCGCCGCGCTCCAAAAGCACCGATAAAACATTTATTACTTTTTCCTTTACACTGGGAGTTCCTTGCTCCGCCTTGGTATACATCGGGTCATTAAGCACTTTTATATCCAGCACTATGTTGTACACCGTTTCGGATACGGCAAGTTGGCGTCCGTTTCTGTCCATTATAAACCCTCTGCTGGGTTGTATGGCTTGCTGTGTGCCGCCAGAGCTAACGCTTTGCAAGACGGTTCGTAATTCGTACTCGTAGCCCTTTTTTAACTTTATGTAGCCAATGCGCGCAATTAGAGCGCAAAGGATCACTACCGTGATAAAACGTAATAGCCCTATCCTGTGCCTGGGTCTTAAATTGTACCTCTCCGTTTCGTTAATCGCTGATTTCGGCATAGTCATTCTCCGGGACTGTTATGTGCGTTATCTGGTAAGATTGAGGCTCGCCCATGCCTAATTCTTTAGCGGTTTCGCGCATTTTAGCCACATCTTGAGTACGGTTTATTTCTTCTGTCATTCCGTTTATAAGCAAATTTTCCTGCCGCAATTCCTCTGTAAGGAGCGCTTCTTCGCGTTTAAGAACAGACACCTGCGCAATACCGCTGGCAATAACAAACGCGGCGGCCAACACGATAAATAGCGTGACTACAGTGAGCGCGGGCAACTTGTGCGTACCATCATTGTCGTAAACAACGCGGGGCTTTGCCATGGTTTTGGCGGGGCTGGATTTTGCCGCGTTGGTCGTCGTATTGGATTGAAGGCGATCCGTTTCTGGAATCTCGAGATTTTCCCAATCCAATGCCCTGGGCGATGTGTCTCTAGCAAAGTTTGGCATAAACACCGGTACCAAGATTTTATCTGGTATTCTTTGGTACCGTCCTCCTTTGTTTTTGATTTGTTAGTTGCCGATTCTCTCATCCTGTATTTTTTCGGCGCAACGCAATTTCGCGCTATGGCTGCGATAGTTGCGTTGTATCTCTTCATCGCCGGGGGTAAGAGGCTTTTTTGTAATAATCTTAAGCGTCGGCTTAAGCCCGCACACGCACACGGGGAAGTCCGGCGGGCATGTGCACGGCTTTTCATTCCGCCTAAAACATGTTTTAACGGCTCGATCCTCCAAAGAGTGATATGATACAACCACAACCCGCCCGCCGGGCTTTAGCAGGTCAACGATATCATCCAGGGAGCGGGTCAGCTTTTGCAATTCTTGATTTACTTCCATACGCAAGGCTTGATACACGCGCCGCGCGGGATGGCCGAAGTCGCGAAATTTTTTTGGCACGGCGGCGTCTATCAAATCGTTTAGCTCAAAGGTGGTCTTTATAGGCTGTGCCTGGCGCCGCTTGCATATCGCTCGCGCGACGCGCCTGCTAAACCTCTCTTCCCCATAATAAAAAAAGATATTTGCCAAATCGTTTTCGTCATAGGTATTAACAACATCGTATGCGGTCAATCGACTGCTCGTATCCATTCGCATATCCAGCGCCGCGTCATGCCTGTATGAAAAGCCTCGCCCAGCGGTATCCAATTGATGCGACGACACACCCAAATCAAGCAGAAAGCCATCGGCCTGATTTATCCCCAAGCCTAAAAAAATGTCCCTTATATTGCAGAAATTATCTTTTACAATCGTCACTTGCGGGTATTGCGCATATAGAGATAAGCGCGCCGAGGCGGAGGCTATAGCGGCGGAGTCCTGATCTATCGCAATGAGCCGCCCGTTTTTTGTTAAGCGGCAAATTATGGCGGCGGAATGCCCCCCGCCCCCCAGCGTACAATCGACATATACGCCGTCAGGCTGTACGTTAAGCGCATTTAAACATTCGTTTAGCATAACGGGTGTGTGGGCGTAACGCGCGGCGGATTCTTCAACGGGCGGCTCATTGCTTAACGGGCGTCGCGAATGATCATCGGGCATAAGCATCACCAAAACCTGCATTTGTTGAGGCACGACATCGCCATGTATCGCTATGTATCGCTATGTATCGCTATGTATTGATAAGCTCTCACAGCGCGGGCGTGTCCACTGCTTTTGATTATATACGAAAATCTCGAGCATTGCCAGAATGATTTTTACTTATCATATGACAATAGTAGGCATAACATTGCAGGGCATACAAAAAAGCGCCCATTTCAAAACCACTGTACCTCATCCAACTCGTTAGAGCGCAAAAAATCATTGGCCTTTATGAAATGGTTATTACCAAAAAATCCGTAGTTGGCCGACAAGGGGCTTGGATGCGCCGATGTTAACAACAAGTGCGATTTGTTGGTTATCAATTTTGTTTTGCTTTTGGCGTTGTTGCCCCACAGCATAAAGACCAGCGGGAGCTCGCGTTCATTAAGCAGCGCGATTATCTTATCGGTAAGCGTTTCCCAGCCTTTGCCACTGTGACTGTTTGCCGCGTTGGCGCGCACGGTCAGCGCCGTGTTTAGCAGCAATACTCCCTGACGCGCCCAATCTGTCAAGTCGGTTGAGCGTCTAACCCCGACATTGTATTCCGCTTCGATCTCTTTTAATATGTTAATGAGTGACGGCGGCGCGGCGACCTCTCGCACAGAAAAGCAAAGCCCGTGGGCCTGCCCTTCTCCATGATACGGATCTTGCCCTAAAATAACAACGCGCGTTTCGGCGTATGCGGAATATTTAAGCGCGTTAAAAATATCCCCGGCAGGTGGATAGATGACCCGCTCTGCGTACTCTCGCTTAAGGAACGCGCGCAATTGCAGATAATAAGGCTTGGTCCATTCGTCAGCCAATAGAGCGTCCCAGTCATTGCCAATATGTACCATGTTTATCCCCCATAGATATTTATGTGTATCCAATATTCGACAATAGAAATATATCACATAAATTTGCCTTAAACAATAAAAAAGGGCGGCCATGCCTCCGCCGTGTTACAGCGTGGTATGCCCACCCTCTCTTAGAACTTGAAAAAAAGGCTTAAAATCAATGAAAAATAACATTACGTGAGATATTTTAGCTGTCAGCTTCTATGAGCCAAGAACGGTCAGGAAACGCTATCGGCATCACTTTCATAGAAACTCTTAAGCATAATATTATACAGATAATAGTGAGTACAAAATATATTTGCCCTCTGTTTTCTTGTGATAATTAGCTAAAAAATCATATTCATTATTTTGGTTTAAAATCCACCGATATATATTTTTGCTTTTATGCACTAATTCATCTGTCGAGAGATTACTTGGCATAAAAGTTTCGACACCCATACCACAAAGTATAAAATCTTCTTTATCTATATTGCCAATAATAATATGAGTGATTATGTCATATATACACACATTCTCATGCGTTATTCCATCAGTATCAAGCATACGAATTTTTTCCGTTGATATCCAAAAAGAACTACTAAAAGCATTTGTGCTATCCATGGATATAATAAAACCGAAAGAATGCAAACGATCTAAATATCCATGTGTCAATATTATTTTATTATTTAGCAATAAACGATCTATATTAGAGAGTAGCTGAATTTTATCTAAATCTTTATAGTTATTGTATTCCCAGTCATCCATAACTTTTACTGAATTAATGCCAAATAAATAATTATTTAGTATTTTCTCGATGGAGGAGTAAGGGATACTCTTCTTAGTTAAGACGTTAACCTCAAATACAGCTGACAAAATTAAATTCCTCCTTTATGGCTCTAAACGAGCATTTTCACAATGTGTTGTAGGGGCGCGCAGTCTGAATGTGCGCCCCTATGAAATCATACTCACTGACCACTGCGCACTCTTGCCAAATTTTGAAAACGCACATTTAGAGTTTACGGATTTAGTGCCTTAATCGCATTTAATACTCTATCAGTTGTTGCGCCGGGATATAGACTGATAAATTCGCCAGAAGTACTAAGCCTTGCATATCAGCGACGAATAAAATATCGTTTTCTTCATAGCCTTTTTGATATAAAGAGGTCAAAAAAACTTTTACTGACTCGGTAACTTCACTTGCAGAAGCATATTGCTGTGATGAACTTGAACTATTGTTCTGTGAAGGCGGGCGTTACACTCGGAGTGGGCGTGGGTGGCAGTTTCGGCGCCATAACCAATAATGGTTTATATCCATAACCCGGATTCCAGTAACCTGTGCTATTGCTTCCAACCGCGTATTCAGCCTGTTCCCTGATGATGATTATTGATTGATATCCTTCCTAGCTTATTACGATTGTGCTATTGGGTACTGCCCCAGAAGCACTTCATCATAATCATGCCCGGTATAGTTAACCGTTCTGTCCAGCCCGGAAAAGTTCATATCCAGCTGCTTTCGGTTCTGGACGTTACCCCACTCGTCATACGCGGTGTAGGCCAGCAGGTTTCCGGCCTGCTGCTCACATATACCGTACTGCCCATTCTGTCATAATGAAAGTAGGCTTTTTGAATATCCTCCGTCGCGATGGTGTGACTGAGGTTGCCTGTAATGTTGATGGTGGAATTTAGTTCGTTGGTGGAGGGTTATGGCCTTACCGCGTCATATGTAAATGAATTGGCGTTCCAATTAGTGTCGATAGTGCTGACTAAGTTGCTAGATTCATTCAGGTCAAACGGCGCAATTGACCTCGCTCGCCGCCTATTAAAAGCGGCGGGCTAGGGGATATTGATCAATTTCTCTGCTAACAAAGTCTTGTTTATTTTTCTATGATAATGGGTTTAAAATCCGAATCAATGTAGGTGGAAAATTTATGAAAATTTTAATCGCTCAATTAATGACTCA
>JAISGK010000072.1 GCA_031263155.1 Clostridiales bacterium | reverse complement strand
GCAAAAATATCTCCAAAAGTATCGTGCGACGGTATTCCGTGTTCCAGCTTTAGGAATGTTCTAAGCCATTGCAGCCGCTCATGCCCGAATAATTCCATCTCAGTAAACGACTCCATCCCGCAAATAATTGCTAACATCGCTACAATTAGAACTTCTACCAGGTCATAAGCAATCGCATTACCCTTTCGCGGGTCCTTGACCTTTTGAAATATCGTATACATATCGCTCAACATATGTATTACCCCACCATTATCGTATGTAATAGTCAAAATATACATAAAATTCCAATTCTAGGCAAGATATTTCTCGTAAGCTATTGCCCTGGGCTTTGCCCTTGAAGTCGGTAGCGCTCGTTTTCCTTCCAAGCCAGTCATAGGTCATCAAAGCCTGATCGTTAAGCGCGTTGATGGTTTTCGTTATACGCCCGCCAAAATCGTACTCATATTTGACCGTAAATGATCTTCCGGCGGCGTTGTCATTGGCAGACAGCTCTTTTATAACATTGCCAGCAAAATCATAATATATCTGGTTAATGCGCTCGTTGCTGCCCTGCCTTGTTTATATATTGAGCGGACTTTATAGCGGGGGCGTTCGTTGCGCTGCTTACGATGGTCTTTAACACCCGCGTCAAGCTGGTTGTATACGCGTCGTCGTAGTCGTATGTCTCCTGATACAGAGAACTTGGCGCGGTTTTCGATGTAACGCGGTCAAAAGCGTCATACACGTATGAGGTATAAGCCCCTTTGGCGTCGTATTCACGCGCCGCACGCAAAGAGCTGTCATATGTAAATTTTGCGGAGTCGAATGCTTTGCCCTGTTGCCGCGAGGTTAAGAGGCGGCCAAGGGCATTGTACGTATACACGATCGCGATTCCGTTTTCATCGGTTGATGTGATTGTGTTGGCAATTGTGTTATAAACGTTGGTTTTTGTTGTGTCATCCAGGTTTGTGATTTGCGTTACGTGGCCTTTAAGATCATATGTTGTGAAAGTTTGAGCCTCATTTGGTTCGGTAACGCTTGTAATACGGCCCATAAAATCGTAATTAAACTCGGTTACTGCGCCTTCAACGGATATCTGTTTCAACAGACCGATCCTAACAGCATACGGAGTCGAATAATAGCTATAGTCCTGCAAATAAAAGTCAAGGTGTAAACAAAAGAAATTTTAGGGGAAGCGACGGCTACGCCGTCGGAGTTTAACGCATTAGTTTCCAAAGAGGGCGAGGCAGAGGCAGAGGCAGAGGGAAGTGTACTTGCAAGAAAAAAGGCGATATCCTCTCTCTGGAATCGCCCTCTCCGCAAACCTCATGCAGCGCTCGGGGCGCTCTCCAGCGTAGCCCTATCCTCTGTATGAGTAAAGCACCTAAAGTATGTCCTAAAAGAGGGCATAGCAAACAAGCCACCGAACATAAAATTTTTTTCGCTGGCTTAGATTATGGGATGAATGGAATATACTTTAATGAATTGGTTGAGCATTTTTGCGGGACAAAATCAAAAACGCTTGACAGGATTTTGCCGCAAGTCTGATACGCCACGCGTGAAAGCGCGGTCATCGCTGAGTATGAGCCGTGTAGAATTTGCAAGCCGTAGGTAACGTCATAATCCCATCTTGTAAATTAGTCAAAAACACCGTAATATAATAATGGTATGGCATGTATTAAGGATTATTATCTAACAATGGGGTATGAATAGTATGTACAGCGTGGTTGTCGCGGACGACGAGGCGCATCTCCGCAAATCTCTGATACATGGCGTAAGGTGGGAGTCCATTGGGTTTAAAGTCGTTGGAGAGGCGTCCAATGGGGCGGAGGCGTTGGATCTTGTGGAAAAGCTGTCGCCCGATTTGCTTTTAACGGATATTAAAATGCCTTTTTTTAGCGGCATTGAGCTTGCCCGGCGGGCGCGCGAGATCCGTCCCGTAATAAATATCGCTTTTATAAGCGGGTATGATGATTTTAATTTTGCCCAGCAGGGGATCGAGTACAACATTATAAGCTACATTCTTAAGCCTGTTTCCGCCGTTGAAATGACAAAAAACCTGACCGCCATCAAGGAAAAAATGGACGGCAAAATCTCTTTTCTGCGAACCTCCAAGGATGTCAAAGGCTTGAAGGAGCAACTGCGGGAGGAATCACTCAAGGCTTTTCTGCTTTCCTTGTTTCTAGATTCGAACGGCGCCACAAAGGAATCCTCTTTGTATGAGGCGGCGGAGGCGCTTGGCATATGCGCTGCGGACGAATCGGGCCAGTATCATCGAGTTATGGTGACATGGGCGGTTGATAGCGAAAATAGAGTGGTCACAAGTCCTGAGCACCGCAAGCTAGTGGATTCAACGTTATTTAAGTATATAAACGCCGGTAGCGTCCATTCGTCTTCCAAGATTATTTCACTGATTTCTGGCGCTCAACCCGACGTTAATCGTTACTCTGATATTTCCGCCAAGGAGATATATCAGAGCGCGAATCTGGTTTGGGGGGCTTCTTGCGCGATAGGCGTAAGCGGAATATTTTCCCGGCTTGGTATGGCGAATAAGGCTTATTTCGACGCCGAGGCCGCGTGCGAGTATTCGCGCCTAAGGCGAGACGGGCCGTCTTTTATTTCGGATATAGAAAGCAGCCGCGTATATTCCGGTGAGGATATCCACCGCGTAACGACCGAGCTTGAGCGCTTACTTAAATTCGGGAGCGTCGAAAACGTCCGGGAGTTCCTGGCGAAAATTTTCGACGAAAAGCTGCCGCAAAACGGACGTATCCTGTTATTGGAAATTATCTCGACTGTTTATCGCGCAGCGGGAGATTTGGCGGACGACGCTGGGCTGAGAGATATTTTTAGTAACCTGACTTTTTTGGACAACATCCTTCTCCATGCTTTCTCAAGCGAGGCGGCGAGCGATGTTATCCGCTGCGCCGAGAGTGTAAACGCGCTGATTGCGGAGCGACGAAAAAAAACATCCTCTTTGTTGGTGGATAGGGCTATGGATATTATTTGGACAGAGTATGGGGACGAGGCCTTAAGCCTGGCGTCCTTAAGCGATCGTTTGCATATCAGCGTCAGCTACTTAAGCGCGCTGTTAAAAAAGACGAAGGGCGACAGTTTTATCAATCTACTGACCCATCGTCGTATGGAAGCGGCCAAGGAAAAGGTGCTATGTACGGGTAAGAAGAATATCGAGATCGCCGCCGAGTGTGGATACAGTGATCAGCATTATTTCAGTTACTGCTTCAAAAAATACCATGGCCTTTCCCCAAACAAGATGAGGGATAGCGTTCGATGAAACGCGAGAGCAAAAACTCCGGTGGTGTTTCGTTGTTTATATTTCTGCTAATCACTCTCAGTTCGGTAGTAATAATAATAACCGCCTCTTCCTCCATCATTTTAATGACCATATATAGAAGTTCCCTGGAGCAGACGGCCAAATTCAACTCACAGCAGGTAGCGGGGCAAACGGCCCATACCATTGACATCTATCTTCAACAGATGAAGGACGACATGAAACTGCTGGAGAAAGAACTCGAAAACTGCCGAAGCCGCAACGAGGTGAACGAATATATACACTACATGATTAAGATACAAAGCGCCACCGTCTCAATAGTGATATACGCCGAAGACGGTCGTATTTTGGAATGTGGCGCGGACAATAAGGCTCTAAAGGGCAATCTAAGCTACAACACGTCTTTTGTGCCAGAATTATTTGAGCGCAATTCTTACGAATTTTCTAAACCTCACGTTCAAAACATGTTTCGCGGGCTTTATCCATGGGTAATAACCATGGGCAATCGCCTGCGCCTTAGTATTTATGGTCAAAGGGTGTACCTGTCGATGGATGCCCGCATCTACTCCATACTCTCCTATGTGGACAGCGTCAGTATCGGCCAGCATGGATACTGCTACGTTATGGACAACTCTGGCGCGCTGGTGTACCATCCCCAGCAGCTGCTTATCAACACAGGGCTTAAAACGGAAGACTCCGAATCGATCGCGCCGCTCAATGACGGCGTATACATTAACGGCGAACGCATCATGTCCGTTAAGACAATTGAAAATAATCCATGGAGAGTCGTTACCGTCAGCTATACTGATGAGGTTATCAAAGAAAAGATCAACGTTATGTTGAGCGGCATATTAATCATAACGCTGCTTTGTCTGCTGCTGTCAATGGGGGTTATTACCATATTTACCAGGATAGTGACAAATCCGGTTCAAACTCTGGTAAACGCCATGGGGGAATTTGAACGCAGCGCTCAATCGTTTCAATATAAACAGATGCATAAAGGGATGCGGGGGATCAGGGAAATTGAGCGTCTTTCGGCGTCATTCGGGCATATGGCCCAACAGATCAAAAATTTAATCGAAAGGGTCAAGAATGAGGAAAAAACACTGCGCAAGGCCGAACTACGCGCTTTGGAAACCCAGATTAATCCGCATTTTTTATACAATACCCTAGATTCCATCGAATGGATGTGCGAGCGGGGCGAGATGCAATCCGCCGTCATGATGGTGGGGGCGCTGGCAAAGCTGTTCCGCATAAGCATAAGCAAAGGCGCGGAGCTCATACCTATCGAAAAGGAATTGCAGCACGCCGAAAACTATCTGGTTATCCAAAATTTTCGCTATAAAGACAGCTTTACCTATAAATTTGATGTTGACCCAAACATACTACCTTATCTTTGCAATAAGATCACACTTCAGCCACTGATAGAGAACGCTCTGATACATGGATTGGGTGAGCTGTGCGACGACGGCGAGATACTCGTGACCGGCAAAGAGAGCGGCGGCAATATCGTTCTTGCGGTGCGCGACAACGGCGTGGGCATGTCAAAAGAGCTGCGCGAAGTGATTTTAAGCGGCTCATCCGATCATAATACGGGTATAGGCATAAAGAACGTTAACGATCGCACGCATATATATTTTGGAGAACAGTATGGGATTGATATAGAGAGCGAGCTGGACGTCGGGGTAACCGTGACGGTCACTATTCCAAAGGTAACTGAAAAAGACTATAAGAAGATGGATATGTCAACGACCCCATAGCTAAAGCCAGGGTTTTGTATGGAAGCAATAGCTTCCACGGCTTGAAAGCCGCAATAACTATATTGATCGAAAGGAGGGGTATCCGTCGCCTAAAATACTGATGAAATCAATAATGGGAATCGTCGCCATTACGTTCGTCATTGCCTTGGCGTCATGCCGCGCGGTTACCGGAGAGAGGGATAAAATATCCGTTATTATGTCCGAACCCGCGTCTCAGATAAGGCGAATGTTGGAAAACGGGGCTGAAACAGCGGCGGTAGAGTATAATATGGATATCTCGTTTGTCTATTGGGATCATGAGACGGCGCCGTACGAATTCGCATTAGAAAATATCGGTTTTGATACAAAAGCAATTATTTTTTCTGGCGCCGCCGACTCTTATTTCTCCGATGCCATTAGCAGCGCGAAAAAATCTGGTGTTTACGTCGTTATTATAAATGGCGGGTCGAACGACAGTTTCGCGGACGCGGTAATCAATTCGGATAATTACGCGGCGGGTGAGAAAGCCGCCTCCGAGGCCTTGAAACTAGAAGGCGCGCGTCTTTTAATCGGTGTGGTATCCTCTGGCGGTATGCTTGAGAGCGAACGGCTTTGTATGCGCGGTTTTAGGGATCGGGCGCTTGAGGATAGCAGGGTGTCGCTCTACCCCGCAAACTCTGAAAATATGGACGCCGAACAGCTGTTGGACGCTTGCCCCGACTTAGACGCGATTGCCGCGTTCTCCGAGCGGGACACAATAGCCATGGGTATGAGGATAAAAGAGATAGATCGCGGGGATATACTCGCGATTGGCGTCGATAGTGGGGCCGAATCTATCGTAATGCTGGAAACAGGCGCGCTCGACGCCTTGGTCGTTCAAAACCCATTCGCGGAGGGATACCTGGGCGTAGAAACAGTTGCGAACCTGATTCGCGGCGGAAAGGAAGTCGCGAGGGATCTTATTACCGAAGCGGTTATTGCCACTAGAGACAATATGTTTGACGAGGATATGCAAAAAATTTTGTTTCTTCTAGATGAGCCGATTTAGCGAATTTAGATGAGCCGATTTAGCGAAGAGGGGGCGCAGGCGGCCCTTTTGGCCTGGTTATTGAGCGGTTGCCGGGTGCGGGCGCGCAACATATAAACATACACGATATCCCAATGTGCGCATAATGACGACCGATGGGCACGATACCCGTTAAGTGGCAATGAGCGTTGGATGTGATTTCGTAGGGGCGCGCATTGCGCGCCCGGCCTTTTTAGGCCTTTTTTACGCCTCGCCAATATCTGGTAACAGGACTCTAAATATGATAGAATTTTGTAACAATTGTAGAGAATTTTCAATTTAGATATCTTTTATTAAGCACTATAATAGTAGTGCTTAATTCATTTTTTAATATTATTATAGAAATGGGGGATAATTTTCAATGAAATTTACACGTTTTTGGGCAATACTGCTCGCGTCCCTAATGATTTTCGCGCTTACAGCCTGCGCGCAAAATCCTGCTCAGACGGCCACCGACACTCCGCCTGAGAGCAGCTCGACGCCCGCCGAGACACCGCCGGCGGCAACACCCGCCGAGGAAGAATCCAACGCGCCCGAGGCCAACATCGCCGTATTTTATTACGCCTACAGCGACGTGTATATCTCAAGCGTTCGCACCGCATTAGACAGCGCGCTTGAAGCCAAGGGCATCAAGTACCAAAACTACGACAGCAACTCCAACCAGACGACGCAAAACGAACAGATTGACACCGCCATCAGCACCGGCGCGACACTGTTGATAGTAAACATAGTTACAGCCGGTTCGGTAGACGCCTCCCAATCCATAGTGGACAAGGCCAAAGCCGCCGGCGTACCCGTCGTATTTTTCAATCGCGCCCTGGGCGGAGACGGCGAGGACGTAATAGTGTTGCAAAGCTATGAGCAAGTAGCCTTCGTCGGCACTGACGCTCCAGAAGCGGGTCACATGCAAGGCAAGCTGATAGGAGACTACGTGATCGCCAACTACGACTCTATTGACATAAATGGGGACGGTCAAATCAGCTACGCCATGTTTAAAGGCCAAGAAGGCAATGTAGAGGCCATATATCGCACGCAGTACGCGACGGAAGACGCCAACGCCATTATCACCGCAGCCAGCAAGCCGGAACTGGTTTATTTCGACAGCGCCAACAAAGATAATTATCAGGTTGACCTGGACGGCACCTGGAGCGCGACGGCCGCCAACAACTATATGGTGACCAACCTCGCGCAGTACAACGAAACCAACAATAACATGATCGAACTCGTTATTTGCAATAACGATGGCATGGCAGAGGGCGTTATTTCGGCCTTAAACGATAAGGGTTATAACCTGGGAACCGGCAAAGAAGGCAAAACGATCCCCGTATTCGGCGTTGACGCGACCGACGCGGCAAAACAGCTTATTACGGATGGCAAAATGACCGGTACCATTAAACAGGACGCTGAGGGCATGGCCAACTGTATAGCGCTGCTGGCGGGTAACACGGCGAGCGGCAGCGATCTCTTTAGCGGTACGGAAAGCTATAACAAGGCGGCGGAAGCGGCCAATAAGATCTACATACCATACGGAATATACAGCTAAGGTTTTTCACTCTTCATAAGTTTTAACATAGGGCTTAAAATAAAAGCACGGGCCGTCGAACCGGCCCGTGCCCTATCATCGCGAGGCTCGTATGAATAGCGATAACAGCGAAGTATTACTGGAAATGATTGATATTTGCAAGGAATTTCCCGGCGTTAAAGCCTTGGATCACGTGTCTCTTACAATAAAGAGCGGTACGGTTCACGCTCTTATGGGTGAAAACGGCGCCGGCAAATCCACTCTAATGAAATGCCTCTTTGGCGTGTACGCCAAGGACAGCGGCAGGATCATTCTGGAAGGCAAAGAGGTTGACTTCAAAAGTTCCAAGGACGCGCTGGAAAACGGCGTGGCCATGGTTCATCAAGAGCTCAACCAGGCCCTTAAGCGTAGCCTTATGGATAATCTATGGCTTGGACGCTATCCCGTCAAATTCGGCGTTATTGTTGACGAAAAAAAGATGCTGCGCGATACCCTGGCCATATTCAGCGAACTGGGCGTCACGGCGGACCCCAAGCGCGTGATGGGCACGATGCCTATCGCCGAGCGCCAAATGGCTGAGATCGCAAAAGCCGTTTCCTTTAGGACCAAAGTAATTGTGTTTGACGAGCCAACCTCCTCGCTGACGGAAAAAGAGGTTGAACATCTCTTTCAGATTATAAAAACGCTGCGTGAAAGAGGCTGCGGCATTATATACATATCGCACAAAATAGAAGAGATACTGCGCATATCCGACGAGGTAACCATTATGCGCGATGGCGCCCATATCGCCACAAAGCCGGCCAGCGAGTTAAGTATAGATCAAATCATTAAAATGATGGTAGGCCGGGAATTAAGCAGTCGTTTTCCACAAAAGAGCAACAAACCGGACGAGGTATCGCTGGAGGTAACTTCACTGACAGGTATGTACAACCACTTAAACGATGTTTCGTTTACGGCGCGTAAGGGCGAGATCCTTGGTTTTGCTGGTTTGGACGGTTCTGGGCGCACGGAGTCGCTGGAGAGCATATTTGGTATTGTAACCCGCAAAAGCGGAGAGATAAAGCTATTTGGCAAAGAGGCGCGCAACGGCTCCGCCAGGGAGTCTATAAAAAACGGTTTTGGACTTTTGACGGAAGAGAGGCGCGCCACCGGCATTTTGGGTATACTAAACATCAGAGAAAACACGGTTATATCCAGCATAAAAAAGCATTTGCGCTGGCGAACATTCCTTAGTTCCAAATCAATGAAATCCGATACCTCTTGGTCCATTAAGGCCATGAACATAAAGACGCCCTCTCAAGAGACCAAACTGCGCTCCCTGTCAGGGGGAAACCAGCAAAAGGTTATTATGGGGCGCTGGCTTCTTACCGATCCAAAGGTGCTAATGCTGGACGAACCGACCCGAGGCATTGACGTAGGCGCAAAATACGAAATATATCAATTGATTATCGACTTAGCCAGCAAAGGCGCGACGATCCTTATGGTGTCGTCAGAAATGCCAGAGCTTTTGGGCGTATGCGATAGAATTATCGTTATGTCGGGCGGCAGGGTTTCCGGGGAAGTTATGGCAAAAGATACCACCCAAGAGGAAATTATGGCGCTGGCCGCCAAATACGCGTAAGGGAGGGCAGTATAAAAATGGCGGAAAGGCTCGCGAAATATTTTGAAACTGTCAAAACAATGAATAGCAGTGATAGGCGAAAGCTCTTAGGCGAGCTGCTGATCAACAACTCCCTTTATATGTTGCTGTTTATCGCTATCGTGTACACATATGTGAAAAACAACCGTTTTTTGGCCCCGGAGTCTCTGATCAACATTATAAGCCTGTCTACCGCCAACCTGCCCATCGCCTGCGGCATAGCCGGGGCCATTGTGCTTACGGGCACGGATCTTTCAGCGGGGCGTGTCGTGGGATTAACCGCGTGCATATCTGCGGCAATGCTGCAATCTGTCACGTATGCCGGCAAAATGTTCCCCGCTTTGCCTGTAATGCCTATACCAGTTGTAATTATTACGGTGCTTATAGTTGGCGGCATAGTCGGATGGGTAAATGGCTTCTTTACGGCGAGGTTTCACTTGCACCCATTTATTGTTACCTTGGCAACGCAATTAATCGTCTATGGCGCGCTGCTTATGTTTGTTATGGTTAACGGGAACAACGGGCAGCCCCTATCCGGCTTGGACGATGGCTTTAAAAACTTTGTTACCGGGCATATAGCGAGTCTGCCTTGGGGCGGGCGCGACATACCTATCCCCAATTATGTATGGTATGGTATAATTACCGCTGTTTTTACGTGGTTTCTTTGGAACAAAACACGCTTTGGCAAAAACATGTTCGCTGTTGGTTCTAACTCCGAGGCCGCCAACGTATCTGGCGTCAACGTCTATTTAACCACCATACTGGTTCATACCCTGGCCGGCGCTATGTATGGCGTAACAGGCTTTATTGAATCGGCGCGCATAGGTTCCAACACGGCCAACACAGGGCTTAACTACGAACTGGACGCCATAGCGGCGTGTGTTATAGGCGGCGTCTCATTTGTAGGAGGCACGGGCAAAATAAGCGGGATTGTTCTTGGGGTGTTTTTGCTGCGCATTATATTTGTGGCACTTAATTTCCTTTCTATAAACGCCAACCTGCAATACATCATTAAGGGCCTAATTATATTGATAGCGTGTTCCATCGACATGCGCAAGTATCTGGTCAGAAAGTAAGGGGGCGCGAATGGACAATCAACAAAGCGTCGATCAAACCGCGAGCGATTCTGATCCACGCGCCGCCATTATCCGCGCCAAGGAACATCTCTACAGCAAAGTGACAATATCCGTAAAGCAATTGGATATTTTTATACTTTGCTGTATTGTCGCTGTCATCCTCCTGATATTGGTTGGGCAAATCTTAAAGTGAGTTAACGCGTACGCGGGAGTTTCGGGGCACAATCCGAAACCCCCGCTGTTTTATACGGTTCTTTCTCAACTTTGGGTAAAGCGAGCTTCACCCAATCATCACAGACATCTCTTTCATTTTGCGCATACGGTTTACAATCTCGCCCATTATCGTATCCACGTCGGCGAGCGAAGAATTGTTAACCTCTAAAACGCCATAGCTTATACTGTAGTTTGTATCCCTTTCGGAATTCATAATGTCTAACTTATTTACCATAGCCGCCATGATGTTTTCACACACACGCTGATGGCATTTGGGGAATATCAAAAGAAAATCGTCGCCGCCTATATGCACAAAAATGTCTGTGCCGCGTATGGATGATTTGATAACTTTTATGACCGCGCTAACATACTCGTCGCCCGCTTGCTCTCCGCCTGTCTCGTTAATCGTCTTCACATCATTAATATCGGCATAGACAACGGAAAAAGTCGCTCCTATGCCGTTTTTGTAGTCGCGCACCTGTTTTTCAAGCTGGTTTACGGCGTTTACAGGTCCCTGCGATTCAGAAGACAGAGCCTCCATGTTCAGCAGCATATTGTTTTTTACTCTCATGTAATCGACCCCTATGAAGATCTCCGCTCTAATCGCCTTACTGTCCATACCGATCCAATCTGTTGCATAGTGACTTATCCAGTACCAGGATCCGTTAATGTTGCTATTGTATTCGAATCTATTGTCTATTCGCTCGCCGGCGTTAAACTGTAGGGTATTGCCGCTCGCCGCCTCGTCGATGCGATTTATCGCCCCAAATATCCTCTCGGCGTATGAGTTCTGCATTAGAACCATGCCGTTTTCAGAATCTGCAATTACTACAAACGCTGGCATATCCTCTAAAAGTCCTTGCGCAAAACCATGCACTATATTATAATCCATCATGCCACCTCGCGATATCGTTTTACAACAATTATGATTATTTTACCTGAATAGCTGAAAAAATATCCGCAAGAGGCTCTTGGTTCGAATTAAGTAGGGGTGCGATGTCTTGTCAAGGCAAAGGAGAAAAATGAATGTCTATAAGTCATATAATCTTGCGCGTTTTCCAATATCTGTGCGATATTGCGCGCCTTCAAAAACGATATTATTGACAGACCTGCCGGCGGATTCTAACGCCTCCGCCACACTCTCGCCTATCCCACACACGCCAAGCACGCGCCCACCATCGGTGACGACCCTGTCTCCGTCAAGCCTTGTACCCGCGTGAAAAATAATAATGTCAGGCTCTTCATTTTTATACAAACCATCTATAACGAAACCCTTTTGATACGCATACGGATACCCGCCGGAAGCGATCACTATGCACGCCGTAGTTTTGGGAGAAATATCCAGCGCGACATTTTCCAGCTGACCGTCTTCGCACGCTATCATTATGTCCAGCAGTTTATTGTTGATTCGCGGTAAAACAGACTGTGTTTCTGGATCGCCAAAGCGCGCGTTGTACTCCAATATCTTTGCGCCGTCATCGGTCAGCATCAGCCCGACAAACAGTACCCCCTTAAATATAATTCCATCGCTGACAAATGACAGTGCAGTATCTCGAACGATATTCTCACATTGAGAATATACGCGCTCAGAAAGAATTTTTGGAGAATACGCCCCCATGCCGCCTGTATTTGGCCCTTCGTCATTGTCATAAGCGCGCTTGTGGTCTTGAGACAGGGGCATTACTTTATAATGCCCCTCGCCGTCCAAAAACGCCAATACGCTTACCTCTTCGCCATCAAGGTACTCTTCAATGATAAATGTGCCGCCCAATGTGATCGCGTTATCTAAAGCCTCTCTCGCTTCAGCTCGCGAAAAGCAAACGGCGACCCCTTTGCCTGCGGCCAGTCCGTCCAATTTTATCACCAGCGGGAGATTAGCCGCCGCCACGTATTCCCTCGCCTCTTCACATTCTCCATCAGCCGCAAAAACCCCGCAACCTGCTGTGGGCAAATGATGCTTTATCATAAATTGCTTCGCGTAGCTCTTGCTGCCTTCAAACCTCGCGGCGGCGGCGTTACAGCCAAACACTTTTAAGCCGCTGGCCAAAAATGCGTCGGCCAGACCCAAGGTCAGCGGTTCTTCTGGCCCTACCACCGTTAAGTCTATCTCATGAGCCTTGGCGAATTTTACCAATCCGCCCAAGTCATTAATTTTTATTTCAACATTTGTAGCTATTTGCGCTGTGCCCGCGTTACCTGGCGCCACATATAACTCTACCGCAGGATCATCCTTATGTATTTTCCATGCTATGGCGTGTTCACGCCCGCCTGATCCGACAATTAATACCTTGCGCGTAGATATTCTCTTGCTCACAAGGTCTATCGCCTGCGACAAAATAATATGTTCGGCATTTTCCAGCACGCGCTTTTGCAAGATCTCAGGCGTATCTTCCGGCAGCACGTCTACCGTCTTTTGTAAAATAATATGCCCTGTATCGGTCCCCTCGTCCACATAGTGTACGGTCGCGCCCGTGATCGTATCGCCTGCCGCGAGTACCGCCTCGTGAACACGCAGCCCATGCATACCCTTCCCCCCGTGCCTGGGCAGCAGCGCGGGATGAATATTGATAATGCGCCCCCTATACGCCTCTACAACAGCAGGGCTTAGGATAGGCAGGTAGCCCGCAAGCACAACCAAGTGTATGTCATGCTCCTTAAGCGTGGCGATCATTGTTTTGTCGAAAGCATCCCTGCCGGCAAATTGCTTCCTTATCATAACGCGTGTTGGTATGCCGTGATCTTTTGCCCGCGTTAACGCGTAGGCGCTATTGTTACTGCTTAGCACTATTTTAATGTTAACGTTTAACGCGCCAGACTCTACCGCGTCTATGACGGCTTGAAGATTTGTCCCGCCGCCGGAAACCAGCACGGCTATGTTTAACATATCTGCGCTCCTTCGCCCGCTATCACCTCTCCTATTGAGTAACATGTTTCTCCAAACTCTTTAATCACAGAGATGATGTTCTTTTCTTCGTCGGGGCTAACGGCCGCGACCATACCTATGCCCATGTTAAACACGTTGTACATTTCCGCTTCGTGCACTCCTCCCACAGAGCGAAGGATGTCAAACACGGGCAGCACTGGCCACGAACCTTTATAAATGCGCGCCGCGCACCCTGGCGGGAGCATACGCGGCACATTTTCCACAAATCCGCCGCCAGTGATATTGCACAGTGATTTTATATTCACGCGCGGCTTAATTTCCATGATCAGTTTAGCGTAGATCTTCGTAGGTCTAATAAGCTCTTCACCCAGGGTACAGCCAAGGGGCAAAATGTATTCTGACAAGTTTTCTTCCGAAAGGCGTATCATTTTACGTATAAGCGAATAGCCGTTGGAGTGAACGCCGTTGCTGCCTATGCCAATCAGTTTATCGCCCACGCGCACGGAAGATTTATCAAACGCGGCGGCGTAATCAACCAGGCCCACCACAAAACCGGACAAATCATATTCGTTTTGGTGATAAAACCCGGGCATCTCGGCTGTTTCGCCGCCGATAAGCGCCGCGCCCGCCAATGCGCAACCATCAGCTATTCCTTTGGCAATCTCGTCTATACGCGAAGGCACAATCTTATCACAGGCTATATAATCCAAAAAAAAGAGAGGTTCGGCGCCGCTGCACACGATATCGTTAACACACATGGCGACGCAATCTTGTCCAATGGTGTCGTGCTTGTCTAGCAAAAAGGCTACCTTCAGCTTTGTACCGACCCCGTCCGTTCCGGTGACAAGCGCTGGGCGCTCCATATTTTTTGCGGCGGCTATACTAAACATGGCGTTAAACCCGCCTATGCTTGAAAGCACCTCCGGTCGGGCAGTTAATTTGGCCCGTTTTTTTATAAGATCGACCGCTCTGTATCCCGCTTCCATATCCACACCAGACGAACGATACGATTGGCTCATTAAATTTCCTCCTTAAACAACTCCATAACTGGTTACAAGCTGAGGCCTGGACCCCATAACCAACGCGTTAAAACAATAGCGACAGTCAAAAATCAAATGGTTTATCAAAAATCGGCTTTGGCGCGTTTACCCATCACGCACACCTTTACTTTTTTTAGCGCTATGGAAAGGCACTCCATGTCTTTCTCCATGTCTGCCGCAGAGCAATGGCCAATCGCATCTATCTGCTTTTCTATTTGCCCTCGAGTGACATGGACCAGTGTGCGCCGCAACGACAGCAAAAACTTGTCTTGCGGGTGCGCGGGCGCTCTCGCGCTGTTATAGGCGGCTATTCTAAATCTAGCCAGTTCGCTCAATGTATCGATCTCGCGGATCGGTCCGTCATCTCCTCTTAACGACAAGAGCCGCCCATTTAATTCTACATTCCAATTTAACAACCGTTTCAGACACTCGCTTACCCTTTGTCTATCTATACTTTTTATACTAATCAATCCGCCAAATTCGTTTATCGAACAGCTTGCGTCATACGCCTTTAGCTGTTGCCGCGCAACCTGATAAAGGATTACGTTGGTAAACGTGGCGGCGGTTATGTACCAGTTCTTTATACTTGTCGCGTCAAATACAATCGCTGCGTCACACACCTCGCCGTCAGTTGTTATCCATTGCCAGCCGTCTTGAGAGCGCGCAAAGCGCGCGGCCCATTCCAGGCTGTCGGATGATATACCCGCCACAAGGGTATTGATCGACACATCCCTATTACGGCTAAATTCCCTTGGGACAAACGCGCGCCTGTAGAAAACACAACGCGCCGCCTCCAATGCTTTGCTGATATTGAGTGTTCGAACAAGCAAGATAAGTTTTGGCGCGCCCAAGTCGTCGCAGGCAAAGTGAAAGGTCACATCACATACATGGCTGTATCGCGCGAAACTTTTTACCACTATGCTGCCAAACAACTCAGCATAACAAAAGACACGATCCATTCGTGGCAGATCGACTACAAGCGCCATGAATGTGACGCCGTTGGTTTCGATATCATATTCCATTTCCATAACAGAGAGTCCGGGCAAAACGTTTTCGCGCGCGTTCCACCAAGGCACGGCAGGTACAAAGTCAGTCACAGCGAAAATGGATGTTCTATCTTTATCCACACATTCGTTAGCCATACATACACCAAGGCAGCAGTTCAAGAAACAGCATAAGTTTTTGCGGTTTGTACCTCGCGTAGTTGTTGACGCGCCGCAAATTAATTTTATCTATGGCGCGCAAAATATCTGAACGCGTTATCGAAGACAGCGCGTTAACTATTGATTTAACGTCGGCGCCAAAGCCCATTACCAGGTATGGCGTCATCTCATCAAAATAGGTGTCGCCGCATTCCAACCTGAACGATAACGCCTCAAAAAGGGCGCGGCCCGCGAATTCATTTTTGGGGGCAGTCTTTTGGCCCAACAAGACAAATGTTGCCCCGTCGATAGAACTCACCGAAACCGCGCCACTTACTGGCGAGAAGATTTTAGGCGCTTGGGGTTCTGGTCCATTAATCTTTGACGCTCTGAATCCGTTTGCGGACAATTTAGACTCCAGCGCGTTAATCCACCTTGGCGCATCCCATCCCACAGGCGTGTATAAATAAAAAATTACGTTCGTTGGATTATAAAACCTTTCATAGTAACATATACATTCATCTAGGGAGAGAATATTTATACATTTAGGGCTGCCCATGTTGCAAAATTCATAAGATGTGCCCGCGAGCAACTGCCTATACGCTTTCAAACGGGCATTTGTAATTTGATCAGCCTGTCGGCCCCGCATCTCGTTACAAACAACCTCCCTTTCCCGCTCAAATGTCTCTTCGCGAAGTAAGGGAGCAAATAAAGCGTCAAAATATATATCAAACATAATATTAAACGACGGCTCGTCAGGCGTGGCAAAGGTGTAAACTGTCCGGTCTTCATAAGTTAGCGCGTTAAGGTAAGACCATATTACATTTGTATTAAGTTGTTCGAAAGGCGAATCGGCGTATCGCCGCGAGCCCTCCAAAACGCAATGTTCCAAAACGTGAGCTGTGCCCCTATCGTTAAGGGCGGGAGTATAAAACGCGGCGGCAAAAACAGCGTCACTGTTTGCTATGTTATTATCCGCGCCTGCGTGTATCAATATCGCCCCACTTTCATGCCGGTGCGCCGCGCAGCCAGAAAACGTGTTAACAAGTGTAAACATCAAGCTCGGCCTCCCAAGCGCACAAAGTATGTAAAGGTATTGATCTTTCAAAGTACAACTGCTATACTCAGTGTAACACAAACTGAAAGAGAGAACCTGCATGGAACATGATAACAAGATATCTGAAATAAATCAAATATTTACGGATAATTTTTATTATGAGTATAACGCAATTAAAAAGCGCAAACGCACGCGCATATTTTCACATATAATTTCGCTTTACCGGCGCTGGTTTTACTCTGCCCTAGTGGAAGATACGTTTATATCTCCGTGCAATATCTATTCTGAGGGCAAGAGTTGTACGATAAATAATCACGCAATAGTTAGCGCCCCTGTGTTGAGACCTGTCGGGTCTGGCGCGAAATCGGGCTTTGTGTTTGTTGATCGCGAATTCAGCGTAAATAATCACCCCGTTGTTGCAGATCTTGTTACGTTTGTAGAATCTTGTCGACCGGACATAGAGCTTACCGTTAATGATATGCCTACCGAGAAGCACATGAATGTGCTTAAAGCCAAACTTGGTTTATATGACAGTTTTTACGTGGAATATCTGCTCAGCATTTGCACCGTAATGGGCTTATTGGAAAAAAGCGCGTCTATATACTCAAATCGCGCTCATGTGACTTCACAATATGACGAGCTGATGAGTTTGTCGCCCACCGATATATTTGCCAAGGTTGTCGACGCCTCCTTAAAAGCCGCCTCCGCGTTCCTTACAGAGATGATACCTCTTCCTGAGCCGTACTTTACCCCCGAGGTTATTTTAGACCTGCTTAAAGCCCCCGTGCCGATAGAGCAACTTTTTCAGCAGGTATATAGCATCCTTGGCATCAAGATGCAAGACGTTTACAGTTACGACGAATTGGATGACTTTGACCCGTTTATAGACGATCTTAACAACGCGGTTATATCCAGCACTTTTCTACTTGGCTTGCTGGTAGACAAATGTATTTTGACCCCGTTTGGGTATTACCTACAGCTTATTTCGCCCCTATATACCCTGCCATTTGATTTCGAAAGTGAGATGTTGTACCTCCTGGACAGTTTTGAAGAGGATGAGGGGCCTGTCACCGCGCTGTACGCTCCAAGCGCGTTTTACTACCTTACCCCCCTTGGCCGCGAGTTTTTTGATGTAGATCCGTCGCCCAAGCGTGAACTAATATCAGACAAAATGCCCTTGGACGAGCTTTGTGACAAGTTGTTTACCCGTACTCATCACGATTGGGAAATATTGCGCGAGCTATTTACAATACTAGAAGAATCCGGTCGCAAGATATTTGTGCTAAAAGCTAAATTTGCCGGCAACAAGACTCTGTGGAAAAACATAGAACTGCCCGGCAATGTTTCGCTTAGGTTTTTGGCCGCCGAAATAGCTTACGAGTTTTGCATAGAACCTGCGGAAGACTATAGCTTTTTCACCGACTTAACACAAAATCCATTTAACCAATACAGCAGCATAAAGGCGCCCAAACGTGGCAACAAAGACCCTGATATTCACCTGGCCGACTTAAGATTTGAAGAAAAGCACAAGTTTATGCTCGTTATATACAACTCTACTCACCCGTTTTCCTTAGTAGATAAACCAAACAAAAAGACAGAAATAGAACTGGAAGTGCTTAAGATAAAACCTCGCACACCCGGCATGCCCTATCCCCTTGTCTCTAGAACCAGCGCCGCTGTACGCGCTATAGAAGAATCTATTTTTAACCAATAAAATAAACAACATATTACTCTGTTCTCAAATAATATTGCTTGACTTACAAAATAGTATATAATAATATTATAATGATAAAGTGATACGCCTGACTGACATTGATTTACGTCAACGCTTCGTCGCCGTTCCAGATGATGACGTTCCAGAGTTTCGATGACGTTCGGCAGAGGCGATGGCATTCGATAGTGTTTGCTCCGGAGGTGGCGCATGATAGACTTCAAAGAAGAACTCTCAAAATATAAGCCAATATTAGGAGACGACGATCTAGATACTACAGTTAATCCCACAGTATATTTGAACGAGGTTAAAGATATAATCGATTTGCTTAAAGAGATTACTACGGCGAAAAATAAGGAATGATGCCTATGATACCCGCTTTATCGAACAGTGAGCGCGGCATTTCCCAAGCGCTTAAAATATCCGTGGCTCACTACAACACCGGCTTGGCGCGCGCCAAATCACAAGACATAACCGGTGTTATCGACAGTTTAACGAAGTCGCTCATGTTTGATAAAAGCAATGTGGACGCGCACAATTTACTGGGGCTTGCGCTTTATGAAATAGGCCGCTTGGGCGAGGCGATTAAAGAATGGCGTATTAGCGTTGCCTTGCGCCCAACTGACAATTTTGCCACGCATTATCTTGATGAACTGCGCAAGAACTCGCGTCATGTGGCTCGCGTCAAAGACGCCATTTCGATGTACAACCTGGCGTTAGACTATCTTCGGCAAAACAGCGACGATATGGCGATCATTCAGCTTAAAAAGGCGGTGGATATAAACCCCCATTTCGTAGACGCGCTTGATCTGCTATCACTCGCCTACCTTCAACAAAATGACAATTACAACGCTCTTAGCATGGTAGAACGCGCATTGTCTGTAGATGTTAACAACCCCATCGCCCTTAGCTATTATCATAAATTGCAGCCCGGCAGAACGCGCCCTCCCATACTTAAGGCTGGCCCAAAATCGGCTCCGTTGCGCGAAGAATTTTCTTTGTCACGCTTGCGCGAACGCTCATCGTTTGCTGTGGCGGGGATCGTAGCGTTTGTTATTGGCGTGTTGTCCGCCCTAGCCATCATGTATGTGCTGATTATGCCCGCCGCCACCGATAACAAGAATAGTGAAATAGAACGTTTAAAAGAAACTCACGCCAGTGAAATATCACGGTTACAAACTGAATTGGATGATTACGACATTAAAACCCGCGATCTTACGACGCAAATGAGCGCATTGGAAGAATACTCTGAAAATCTTAAATCACAAATGGCGGTATTGGAGATAAACCAACGCATCGCCGCAGCTACTGCGTTGTTCGATTCTGGAAATTTTCAAGAAGCGTTGGACGCGGTCAGCGCTATTGACGCCGAAGGCCTCGCGTCTGACTTGATCGAGCAGGTGGATACGATCAAAAACGAGGCTCCATCCAGATTGTTTGATATACATTTTTCTGCTGCCCGTGGCTTTTACAATGTTTCAAATTACGAAAGCGCCCGCCCTGAATACGAAAGCGCGCTTCGCTTTATGCCCGCCGACAGCGAGTTGGCGGATGATTTGCTATACTATTTAGGACGTTCGTGTCAACTTTTGGGAGACGACGAATCCGCCATCGCGTATTACCATCAGTTAATAGAAGATTACTCCGACATGCCATTGTCCAGCAACGCGCGATCTCGCCTGCGAAATTTGGAATAATCGGGCCTGGTTGCCAGTAACATGATTTGTATACTGTTAATGATGTGTAAATCACACAGGCGCGGTACATGTTTTTTGATGATGGCTAATATTAAGTGGGGATTTGGCAATGGATACAAAACTTTTCGACAGTACAAAATTCGCCGCCTATTTTTTATGGGAATATACCCACGAAGACAACACGCTTAAACTGTGGCGCTGTGCCGAAGACATAGCAGCTTTTTTAAAATCTTCGGAGATATTTCACCCCGACTATATTGTTAACATCATACGCCTTGGGGTGTACGACATGGGTTATATCGCGTTTGTGCGACAAATCGCCTATCGCATCTTCATTCACACTGGTTGCGGTGACGCGCTGGCAAATTGGTACAGCGCCGAAAAATTGCTCGCCAACCATGAATGGCGCAAGGCTATTACCGATATGTCTTACATCTACATCACCAAAGAGAGATAGTGTTTTCCACGTTTTGAGACACGACAGACTAATAGCTTGAGAGCGCGTATGTATTTCCATAGTTAAAATATATAAGGAGGAATATTAAATGAGAGGCAAATCGCTTTTCGACCTGGATGAGAATGTTTCCGGGCTACTGTGTTATCTATTGGGTTGTATTTCTGGCATAATCTATTTTGTGCTTGAAAAATCCAACAAGTTTGTGCGTTTTCACGCGTTACAGTCTACCGTATGGTTTTTGCTGCTTTTCATCGTTAATTTTGTTTTGGGCTTTTTTACGTGGATACCCATTATCGGAGCGATACTTGGTTTTGCGCAGTGGCTGATTGGTCTGTTGAGCCTCGCAAGTTGGGTATATCTTATGGTTATGGCCTATAAGGGATCAACGTTTAAAATTCCGATTATAGGCGACGCTGTAGAGAATCAAATCAATAAGTAATATAAGCGATTTATAACTCCGCAAATTGTTTTGCGGAGTTTTTGTTGTTATGATATAATCCCCAACGGGTGATTTATGTTGGTTAGCCTAGAGTATCCTATCTACACAGCCGAGAGCTATATCGGTTTGGAGACCGCGCTGCTAAGTACTGGCGCAAGCGGCGCGAGCATTTGCGTTTGCAGCGATGAAAATGTCGCGGCGCTGTATCTGGAAGAGGTATTGAGAAATATAAATACCCTGTCCAGCAAAGTCAGCTATCATGTTCAAAAGGCTGGCGAAGAACATAAAAATCTCAACAATATAGAACATATTTATAAACATTTTGTAAAAGTGGGATTGGACAGACACTCTTTCGTACTTGCGCTGGGCGGTGGCGTCGTGGGAGACATGGCGGGTTTCGCCGCAGCAACCTATATGCGCGGTGTGCGCTGCTGTCAAATACCCACAACATTGCTCAGTCAGGTAGACAGCGGCGTTGGCGGCAAAACCGGCGTCGATTTCATGGGCTTCAAAAATCTCATAGGCGCGTTCTACCAACCCGCTTTTGTTTATATTAACGCAAGTACCCTTAAAACCCTGCCCGACTTCCAATTTTCCAGCGGAATGGCGGAGGTGATAAAACATGGCTTAATTTGTGACAAGCCATACCTTGACATGATCTACAACGACCGCGACAAAATAAAATCCCTTTTTCCCTCCGCGATTCGCGCGGTGGTTGAGGGTTCTTGCCGAATTAAGTCCAGCGTCGTTTTGCGGGATGAAAAAGAGAGTTCGTTGAGGATGATACTCAACTTTGGCCACACGTTTGGTCACGCGATAGAGAGCCTGTCAGGGTTTGCCATGCCCCATGGCCACGCGGTATCCGTCGGCATGTGCGCCGCGCTGCGAATCAGCCAGTCTACAGGGGCCATCACCAATGATGAGATTGCGTATGTAGAAAATCTGCTGTCTTTTTTCTCTCTGCCAACGCGCAGCGCTTACGACCCTGAAGAAGTGCTTAATCAGATGTCGCGCGACAAAAAAAACAGGAACGGACAAATCAACATCGTTGCCCTCACCAAACTGGGTGAGGCGGAGGTACGAAGCAACGTGCCCCAACAACAGATATTTAACGCGATAATGTCCGTTACAGAATAAGGAGTATGCCTATGTACTTTGTACTACCCTCATTAATGTGCGCCGCGCTGGTGACGATCGATCAAGTCTCCAAATATCTGTCGGTGCAGTTTCTGCGCTCCGATGGCCCTATCGACTTGATACCCGGTGTGTTCCAATTGAGTTATGTAGAAAATCAAGGCGCGTCGTTTGGACTGTTTCAAGGGGGCAGGTGGATTTTCGTCGCGCTCACCCTTGTGGTCATAGGCGTTATTATCTCCTACTTCGCAAAACTGCCGCGCGACAAACGCTTTAACTCATTGCGCCTCGCCCTTATATTTATATCGGCAGGCGCGGTGGGCAACCTCATAGATCGTATACTTAACGGCTACGTTGTAGATATGTTCTACTTTGTTCCCATAGACTTTCCCGTGTTTAATGTGGCGGACTCATGCGTTGTGTGCGGTACGATACTCATGCTGTTTCTATTTTTGTTTAAACAAAAAGACATGGCCGCGCTGTCTAAAGCCATACTGTCTAAAACCAGTATAGCTAAGCAGATGGAGGAAGATACTAAATGACTGCGGAAAGACACGTATGCGGCACAAAGATCATCGCCTATAACGGCTGTGACGAACGGCTTGATCGTGTTTGCGCCCAATATTTTGACATAAGCCGTTCTTCGGCGCAAATACTCATAGACGACGGCTCCATATTGCTAAACGATAAAGCGGCGGCCAAGAGCGCGCGCCCCAAACCAGGCGACATTATCACATTGAACAGCCGCGAGTCCATACCGTTAAACGTGACGCCAGAGAGCATCCCCTTGGACATATTGTATGAAGATGACGACCTTATTGTCATAAATAAACCCAAAGGTATGGTTGTGCATCCCGCGCCGGGTCATTATAATGGCACGCTTGTCAACGCTCTGCTGTATCATTGCAAAGGGGGCTTATCGGGCATTAACGGCGTTATGCGCCCAGGCATACTGCATAGAATAGACAAAGACACATCGGGCGTTTTGGTGGCGGCAAAAACGGACGCCGCGCATAATTCACTGGCAAATCAGATAGCCGCGCACACGGCGAACAGGATCTATCACGCAATTGCGCATGGCGTTCTTCATCAAGACATCACGATAGACAAGCCAATAGGCCGATCGACTGCGGATCGAAAAAAAATGGCCGTGACCTTGTCTGGAAGGCGGGCTATTACTCATGTGCGCGTATTGGCGCAATTTGCCAAACGCACGCATATTGAATGCCGGCTGGAGACAGGACGCACGCATCAAATCCGTGTGCATTTGGCGTCCATCAACCACCCGCTGCTGGGAGACGGAGTATATGGCCGGCCAGACGGCATAGACGGAGGGCAGGTCTTGCATGCTAAAGCCTTGAGTTTCACACACCCCGTTACTGGGCAGCGTTTGACCTTTGACACAAACCTGCCCGATGGTTTTCGCTTCATTCTGAAAAATTCATGAACTACAAAAATCATCAAAATGTAATATTAATCTGGTATATTTTTTATTACTAAAAATAGCTTGCCTGGTGATAATATTTTTTGGGGGGCCAGATGGATAACTCTACGATAAATAACACCGCCATAAAAATATTGGTCGTGGACGACGACATTCGAATAACAGAACTTATATCGCTGTACCTCAAAAAAGAAGGTTATGACACAAAAGAGGTAAACAACGGACTTAAAGCAGTTGAGGTGTTTAGCGCGTACTCGCCTCATTTAGTGCTGCTTGATCTGATGCTGCCCGGCATGGACGGCTACCAGGTTTGTTCCGCCATTCGCAAGATAAGCCAAACGCCCATCATTATGCTAACCGCGAAAAGCGAGACATTTGACAAGGTTTTGGGGTTGGAGCTGGGAGCGGACGATTACATTGTAAAGCCTTTTGACGCAAAGGAATTGATGGCGCGGGTTAAAGCTGTGTTGCGCCGCATGAACGGTACGCCGGACATCGCCGACCAGCAAGTGGTTTTGCCCAATTTGACGATCAATCAAACGCGTTACACAGCCATCTACCATAGCCAAAAGTTAGATTTGCCTCCAAAGGAGTTTGAGCTGCTGTACTTTTTCGCGTCACACCCCAATCGGGTTTTTTCGCGTGAGCAATTATTGGATAAGATATGGGGTTACGATTTTTATGGCGGTACGCGCACGGTAGATGTGCACGTAAAGCGCTTAAGAGAGAAGATGCCCTATGAGGATACTTGGGGAATAAAAACGGTTTGGGGCGTGGGATATAAATTTGAGACGTAGGAGGCGAAAAATGGACATTAACTGCACCAACAAATGCGTATACCAAACAGATGGCAAGTGCACATTAAACGAGTTGCAATCGCTAACCTCCTCGGCTGCCGTAATGTATTCGACCGACACCGACTGCCCCTATTGCGTCCAAAAAACTAGCGTTAATTAAGTTTGTCGCCAGCTACAGGATTGTGGCTGGCGACAAGTCTAAAATATTGGATATATCCCACAAACAATTAAAAAATGGGTACATAGTAACTCTAAACGCGCATTTTCGCCCAATGTCGGCCTGTCGTAGGGGTGAGGGGGCGCGAACACGCGGCATCCCACATGCGCGCATAATGACCAACGGGCGGATGCAAACTCCCTTTGTGAAAACGCACGTTTAGAGATAGGCTACCCATTAATTGAGTAACCAACCTTCCGCCCATTCATCTGAACAAGACATTCCATCGTTCAAATAGAAGTCAAAACGTCAAACAGAGGCCAAAACGCGCCCTATGGCATAGAGAGGAAGATTGAGCAGCCACTCCTCACGCTTATAATCCGACATAGACGAACGGATGGATAAACGCGGATGATATTTTTCAGCAAATGCTTTTAGGCTTTTGCTTTGCAAATTGACTTCCGCTTTCACTTCAAGCGGAATAACAGCCTGCCCCACATCAAGCAGAAAATCCACTTCGGATGTGTTGCGCTCATTTGTCCAGTAATAGGTCTCAACGCCCGATACGGTTTTGAGTTGTTGTAAGACATATTGCTCTGTCAAAGCGCCTTTGAACTCCACAAAGAGGGCGTTGCCATCAAGCAGCACATCTTGCCGAAGCCTTGTCATGCATGAGAGCAGACCAACATCCACCAAAAACAGCTTAAAGGCTTTCAAATCTTCATAAGCCTTGAGCGGCAAACTTGGCGCGGTTGCGCGATGAACTTTGTGAACAAGGCCGCAATCGGTTAACCACATTAAGGCGTACTCATACTCTCTTGCCCGTGCCCCCTCTTTGATGAGGCCATAAATGAATTTCTTGTTTTCCTTTGTCAGTTGCGCCGGAACGCTGTTCCACAGCATACGGATACGCGGAACAATTTCATTCGGCGCGTGCTTGGAAAAGTCCTGCTCATATGCCGCAAGGATATTCTGTTGTATCTCTCTCGCCTCGTTAAAATCGTGGTTTGTCACAAAGGAGAGTACAGCCTCCGGCATACCGCCCACATAATAGTAATGTTTAAGCAGGTCGATATACTCCTGCTTAAAGGTTGTCATCATTGCAAAATCGCCCTGCTCCAAAAGCGATACAAACTGCTCCTTGCCCATTGCTCTCATAAACTCCACGAATGTGAGCGGATATAGATCCAAAAACTCCACCTTACCCACCGGGAAAGAAGTACCTTGATGAAGCGCAACGCCAAGAATTGAACCCGCACAGATAATTTGATATTCAGGCGCGTTCTCATTGAAATACTTGAGAGATGTCAATGCCTGCGGAACTTCTTGTACCTCGTCAAACATGATGAGCGTACTTGCCGGGTCAATTTTATGCCCCGCGTAAAGCTCAATGCCGGTGATAAGGCGCGTGATATCAAGGTCAGTGGAGAAAAGCTCGCGCATAATGCGATTATTATCAAAGCTGATATATACAGAGTGTTCGTAAGCCGTTTTTCCAAACTCTTTCATCAGCCAAGTCTTGCCTACTTGACGTGCCCCTCGAATGATAAGGGGTTTTCTTGCGGGACGCGATTTCCATTTGTTTAGCGCTTCGATTGCCATGCGGTACATATAAGTTGCCACCTTTGATCCATACGTTAACAATAGTATAATCTAACATCACAAAATATGTAAGGATTTTTGATGTTTAAAACACATTTTTACGCGTCCATTTTGGATGTGGCCACTTTAGACGCGGCATCGCCATGGCATCTTGAATAAGTATTATATCAGGATTCCGCGTCAGCACATACAGACATTGCACATCGTAGCCGCGCGCCAACGACGGGTATGCCCCCCGTAATCGTGCTTTTGCCAGAGCCGTTCGGCCCCGCGAGCGCGAGTAGGACAGGGCGCGGATGGTTACTGTTTTCCATCGGCGTATTCCCTCTGCCCGTCAGAATACTCCAAGAACGCCCGGCTCGCCGCCGCGTCGTACTTCGCCGTTGGCAGTCCAAGCGCCGCGCCGCGCTCATGGTCTGCCCTGACCACGCCCTTTACCGCCGTGTCAAGCTCGGATGGTGATAGACCCGCGATTCCGCGCCGAACCGCGTTCGTCGTAATCGTCGGCTTGAACGGCAGCGCCTTGTCGCGCTCCATCTGGTACAGGAACATCGTAATCGCCGTCGTCAGGTTCATTCCAAGCTGCTCTCGGCGGTCTTTTCGACCCGCTCCTTAAAATTGCTCCTGACACGGACAGTAATTCTTGTCAACTGTAGGCGGCGCTCCACTGGCGGCTATTAAGCAATACATAGAAAACCAAAAAACTTCCGAGAGGAAGAAAAAACAATGATGTATAGCACAAGGCAACTAAAAATCGGCAAGACT
>JAISGK010000004.1 GCA_031263155.1 Clostridiales bacterium | reverse complement strand
AGCGGCGAAATGACGCCGGGTATGACAGATACCATATTGCTAAACGTAAGCGGCATGGATCTTCTGGAACTTATAACCGAAATAAACGGCAACTACATTTATGACCATACCGACTGGGCCGACGCAAGGCTGATAAAGTACGCGAAAAAAGAAGTTGGCGTTTATTATCTTCGCGCGAGGTACTACCAGCCAACTACGGGGCGGTTCATCTCGGAGGATTCAATACGCAGCGGATTGAACTGGTACACATACTGCGGAGGGAATCCGATTTTACTTATTGATCCGAGCGGCTTAATAGGGATATTGCCCGACAGAAGCATATATATGAGCGATGGAGATACTTGGGTTGACAAGCAACTGCTCCAATATCAGCGTACTGGTCGGATAAGTATCCCGGGTATATTTACCCTAATCCCTTACCGGGACCAGCACCGACACAACCAAGATAGCCTTGAAGCTATGCGAGCAAACCCATATTTTAACAGTGTGGGTTTGCTCACGCAATAAACTTGCTGAGGGGAAAAAATCTTGTCCAAGCAACTGCTCTTGATTTTAGTTATATCTTTCGCTTTCCTTAATGCTTGTGCCAATAAGGACTGGATGCAACCGTTACAAACCGATTTACGAACGTACTATGATGTGTTCGCGGAAGTCGCGTCATCTTTTCCATCAGACGACGCTGTGAAGTTCACTAGAGAATCCGTTGGTATTGATGAAAACATGAAGTTTCTCTTTAACGATTTGGGGTATACGGAGATATTTAGTGATTTTCATGGTAACATAATACAGATATTACGCGCCCCCTACCGACATCAACCTTATTTCGCGTCCCAGCGCAGCACCGGGCATATGCCGACTACCGTTGGCCCGATGTGGCTGCCAATTGTTATGCCAAGGCTTTGTATAGGGTATTCAAATGTGTAGCCCATCTCGATCATACGCTTCTCAACAGCAGTAATCTCAGGCATACTCTCTGAGTTAAGCAACAGGAAGTTGTAGTCTGCCCTACGATCTCCGCAATACTCGTCGTTCATCCTAATAACCCGGTCTATCGCGTTTTGTCTGCCGCGTACTTTAGCCGTTGGGTGCAGCTCTTCATTCACCATGGTAATGATCGGCTTTATGTTGAGTATCGTGCCCGCCAGCGCGCTCGCCTTGCCAACGCGTCCGCCCTTTTGCAGATACTCCAGTGAATCTACGGTAAGAAACACCCGGGCTGAATGTTTAATAACCTCTGTTCGAGCGGCTATAGCGTCGGCATCCCAGCCGGCGTCACGCATTTTTACCATTTCAAGCACTATAACGCCTTCCCCTGCCGATGCCTGAATGGAGTCTATCACGCGTATCACCCGACCGGGAAACTCTTCCTTAAGCTCGGTGGCGGCAAGTTTTGCGCTGTCGTAACTGCCGCTAAATTTGCTGCTTATGCATAGGCAGACTATATCTTGCCCTGCCTCCAAAAAGGGGCGGAACGTTTGCGCGTAGTCTTCAGCTGTGGGCAGTGACGTAGAGGGAAAAGCCTTTTCTGTGCGCAACCGCTGAAAGAATTCTTGCGCTGTAATGTCTTTATGCTCTTTATAATATTTTACCTTATCGAACGTGATATAAAAGGATACCACGCTAACGTCATATTTTTTATATACTTCCATGCTTAAATCTGCCGCGCTGTCGGAGATGATCCTTACCGTTGCCATATTGCACCCCTTTTCATTTTTCATAATGATAGAGGAAAAGCGCGGGTGTGTCAACCTCCCCGTTCTACTGTGTTAAGCGCGCGCGAGTCTCTGGGAGCGCGACATAATCTATAGCGTGGTGGACAGCGGGTATAGACAGGATAATTATACTTAGCGCAAGCTCGGGCAGTATGTATGACAAATTGTATACAATGGAAAAAATCACGGGGTTGCCGCCGCCCGCGCTGTCTGCGTAAAATATCACGCCGGCCAAAAAACTCATGCAAAACCTACCCATTGCGCCAGCCGCAACACCTATTTGCAATCCGTCTAACACAAATCCCCGCTCGCCGTTAAGGTTGTTTGTCGCAAAACGCAGTTTAGGCAAAAACCTGTCTTTCATAAAAAATCCCGCCAACCCTAACGCGCCAAAGCCAAGGGGGTAGTCCAACAAAATTTGCATTGGGTGCACAGCCCACGGCTTCATTATGAATTGGATAAAGCCATCCGCCACACCCGCCATAATCCCCGCTGCCGGCCCAAACCAATATCCCACAATGCATATGAACATCATACTGCACGGTGTTATAGAGCCGCCTTGCGGCATTTCGAACAGCGAAACAAACGACAGCGCCACAGACAGCGCTACAGCGACCGCCGAACAAGTGAGGGTTCGCGCCGACAACCTTTTGCCGCGAAACATCGCGCCCGCCATGATTATAAGCGCGACCACGGCAATAAGCGCTCCAACGGTAATGCCCGCCGCGCTTTCAAAAAAACCTTGTAAAGATAAAGCCAAAATAAAAACCTCCCTTAGGAAATTATCCGCAGGGAGAGCTTTGAGACAACGGATTGATCTGGCGCGTTAACCATCGGCCTGTGACAAATCTTGAGAGATAATCCGATTTTTATGGAGCGCGCTGACCATAATAAAACTTATCCGCGTTCCCTTCGCCGGTATTATCCGGATCAGGTTCAAAGGGTCTTTCTCAGCTATTAAGCACCCCCAGCGTCAAACTTATTATACCACAATTTCACTAAGTTCCAACAGTAATTTGCGTGGCCTTACAATAAAATTTCCGGTTTGGAGAAATCTATTTTTTACAATTGCTTGCGATTGGGGTAAATAATATCAACCCCTACGTCATTACGCAGTACCTCCGGAACGACGACGCTGCCATCAGCCTGCTGGCATTGTTCAACAATAGCGGGAATAACCCTGCTTGTCGCCAAGCCCGAAGCGTTTAAAGTGTGAACAAAATTGATTTTTCCACTCGAATCTTTGTACTTAACGTTTCCGCGCCGAGATTGATAGTCATATCCGTTAGACGCCGAGCTGACTTCCTTATAAATTCCCATGCTGGGTATCCAAATCTCTATGTCATAGGTTCTTGCCATAGCCGAGCTACAGTCTTTCGCGGCCAGTTTTGTCAGTTGATAATGCAATCCAAGTTTTTGAACGAGCCGCTGCGCTTTCGCAACCAGTTCTTGAAACGCTTCAGACGAGTGATTAGGGTGCGCGTATTGAACCATCTCTACCTTGTTAAATTGGTGGCCCCGAATCATGCCGCGTTCCTCCACCCTTGTGCTGCCCGCTTCACGGCGGAAACAAGGGGTGTAGGAAAAGTATTTTTTTGGTAACTCATCTTCCGAAAAAGTCTCGTCGCAATGATAATTTACAAGGGCCGTTTCCGCTGTAGAAAGCAAGAATTTGCGATTTTTGCCCGGGCCGCCGTCTATCCAATAGTCGTCGTCCACAAACTTGGGGAACTGACCCGCTACATAGCCGCAATTATAATTTAGAGCCAAGGGCACAAGCAAAAATTCATATCCATCCGCTAAATGCTCACGCACAAAGAAATTTAGCAGGGCCCATTCCAACCTTGCCCCTACCCCCTTATAGACCCAATGGCCAGCCCCACTTAATTTAACGCCGCGGTCATAATCTATTAGATTCAGGCTGCGGCACAGATCAATATGATTTTTGGGAACAAAATCAAACTCGGGTTTTTTGTCAAAAACATCAAGTATGACATTGTTTTCTTTACCTCCGGCGGGAACATCGTCATCGGGAATATTGGGTAATCTCGACATAAAATCCTCTATCTTGTCTTCGACATCCCGCAACTCGGCATCCAACAACGCGATTCTATCTCCAACTTTAGTCATCTCCGCTTTGACGGTCTCTATATCCATGCCTTCTTTTTTCATCTGGGGTATTTTGGCGGAAACGACATTTCTCTCATTTCGAAGGGAATCAACCTCTTGGATTATTTGTCTGCGGCGAGAGTCCCAATTAAATAGATCGCCAAAGGATAAGTCGTCGAGCCTCTTTAGCAAGGCTGCGCGTACTTGCTCTGGGTTTTCTCTTATTCTTCTAATGTCCAACATAATATACCTCCAAAAAAGTTAGCGGCTTCAATTTTCATCATCAAAACTCTAAACGTGCGTTTTCACAAAAGGATTTTGCTTTCGTAGAGGCGCGCAGTCTGAGAGCGCTGGTATAACCGCATTCGTAGGGGACGGCGTCCTCGACGTCCCGTTTCCCAGCCCCGACATTCCACGGTTCCCATCTGATGCCTCGTTGCTCTCGTTGTCGGAAACCAAAATAATCATGTGTACGTGGTTTGGCGTAATCACATAATGCGGCATATCAATGTTCTCGTAATGACGGCACATATCGGTTATTCTTTTTGCTACGACATCGCCGTATGGCGTCAACTTGCAATGCGGGGCGTCGAGGACGCCGCCCCCTACGATGGGTGCGAATTCGATATGCCCCAATAATTCGGCGCGGCCTTTTACGCATAACGTTATGAAATATGCTCCGTTGCGCCTGTAATCATAACCTTCAATGTTGAAACGAGCGCCGGTATAACCGCATTCTTAGGGGACGGCGTCCTCGACATCCCGTTTCCCAGCCCCGACATTCCACGGTTCCCATTTGATGTCTCGCTGCCCTCGTTGTCGGAAACCAAAATAATCATGTGTACGTGGTTTGGCATAATCACATAATGCGGTATATCAATGTTCTCGTAATGACGGCACATATCGGTTATTCTTTTTGCTACGACATCGCCGTATGGCGTCAATTTGCAATGCGGGGCGTCGAG